>DASSNZ010000297.1:0-7647 GCA_035701135.1 Verrucomicrobiia bacterium | reverse complement strand
ATCAAACAACTCTCGCAGGATCCGTGGGAGAACATTGACCAGCTTTACAAAGTCGGCGATCTCGTCACCGGCCAGGTCACCAAACTCGCCAGCTTCGGCGCGTTCATCGGATTGCAGCATGACATTGACGGCCTCGTGCATATTTCGCAAATCAGCGAGGAGCGCGTGGATAAAATCAAAAACGTGCTCAAAGTCGGCCAGGATGTCACCGCGCGCGTGATCAAGATTGACAAGGCGGATCGCCGCATCGGCCTCTCAATCAAAGCCGCGAATTACTCCACCGAACAACTCAAAGCCGAGCAGGCCGCGCTGGACGCGTTGAAACCCGGCGAAGACCTCGTCGCGCTGCAACACGCCTTCGACGCCGCGGACGAAGCGAAGCAGGACGAAACCAAAGCGGAATAAATTTCCGTTTCGAAATTCAAATCACGCGAACAGGCGAGTCGGAAACGGCTCGCCTGTTTTTTTGATGATTGATTTTGTGTAGCAGCGGACGTTAATCCGCTCCAACTGAATTGGAAGAAAATCGGAGGCAACTCACGTCGGCTGCCACGGCTCGAGAAAATCGGGCATTTGAAAAAAGAATTGGCAGCGCGCGGCAATCCGGTAAAATAGAATATGATTTTACTTTCTAAGTTACTCGTTTCTCTCGCATTCGGCTGGGTTATTCTGGCTCTGTTGTGAAAAAATTTCGGTATCTCGCCGACGGTTTATTTTTGGTTTCCTGTTCGTTGTACGCGCTCAATCGCTGGATCGTGAAATCGCGCGTTCACAGTTCTTTTCTGCATTCTCATTTCAACGATCTCCTGCTGATTCCCTGCGCGCTGCCGCCGCTTTTGCTGATGCAGCGCCGGCTTCGATTGCGGACAAACGACGATCTTCCGGCTCCCGGCGAAATCGGCCTTTACCTCATCGTCTGGTCCATTCTTTTTGAAATCATCGGCCCGCACATCATGCGCCGCGCGACCGGCGATCCATGGGACATCGTGGCGTACGCGTGCGGCGCGGTTCTCGCCGGAGCGTGGTGGCATCGCGACCGGCTCTTCCGGCGCTGGTTTGCCCATGAGCTTTGACACGGTCGCGCCGCATTATCGCTGGATGGAGCTTGTGCTCGCGGGAAACAAACTTCAGCGATGCCGGACCGCATTTTTAAACGAAATTCCCGAAGCTGGATCCATTCTGATTCTCGGCGAAGGTCACGGGCGATTTCTTCCCGAATGTTGCCGCGCGTTTCCCGAAGCAAAAATAATCTGCGTGGATGCCAGCAGGAAAATGCTGGCCATCGCGGAAAAGAAAACGGCGCGCGCCGGAGCGAATGGCAAAATCGAATTTGTTCATGCCGACGCGTTGGACTGGACGCCGCGGAACTCATTCGATTTGATCGCCACGCATTTTTTCCTGGACTGTTTCACGCCGGCGCAACTGGAAATCCTGATTCCAAAAATCGCAAGCGCCGCAGCGCCGAATTCGGTTTGGCTCATCGCGGATTTTCAAGCGCCGCACGCGGGACTCCGCCGAATTCGCGCGCGGCTGATTCTTCAAACGATGTATTTGTTTTTTCGAATCGTGACGCGGCTTCCCGCCCGCCGATTGACCGCGCCCGATGAATTTTTAAAACAAAACGGATTTTCCCTTCGCGAACGGCGTGAGAGCGAATGGGGTTTATTGAAAAGTGATTTCTGGGAACGCCGTTGAACGCGGGCTTTTCAAAATCCGAAATCGCGCTACATTACGCGAAACCCAAAAAATGTTATGAAACATCTCGTTCTCCTCGGCGCGTTCGCGCTCGTGACCGTTCTCAATGCTCCCGCCCAGGATTGGGCGAAAGCGCGCATGGAAAAATCTCCGCGCCATCTCGAATGGATCAAAGTCAAACACGGTTCGCGCGAAGTGAATTCCTTCATCGCTTTTCCCGAAGTGCCTGACAAAGCAACGGCCGTCGTCGTCATCCACGAAATTTTCGGCCACACCGATTGGGTGCGCGAACTGACCGATGAACTCGCCGCGGCCGGTTATATCGCCATCGCTCCGGATTTGCTGAGCGGCACTCCGGCGGAACGCGCCGGTGATAATGTGCGAAAAGAAATAAGCCAGCTTCCGCAGGACCAGATTACCGCGGATATTCAATCGGCGGTGGATTACGTTTCCAAATTGCCCGCGTGCAACGGCAAAGTTGTCGTCGCCGGATTCTGTTGGGGCGGCCGCGAATCTTTCCGATTCGCCTGCAATTCCACCAACATCAAGGCGGACTTTGTTTTCTATGGCGAAACTCCGTCGGAAACCGAACTCAAAAAAATTACCTGTCCGGTTTACGGATTTTACGCCGGAAACGACGCGAGGATTTCCGCCGGTGTTCCCGCGACGGTTGAGCAAATGAAAAAACTCGGCAAAACGTACGAGGAAGTAATTTACAAAGGCGCGGGACATGGCTTCATGCGCGCCGGCGAAGCGCCCGACGCCAGCGCCGCAAATAAAAAAGCGCGCGAGGAAGCGTGGAGCCGCTGGATGGATTTGCTGAAAAAAATCTGACGCTCTTTTTGCGGGCCGGACAGCGTCGCGGAATTACAAAATAATTCCGTGTTCTTCGAGCGCTTTGCCGACATCTTCAACGCTCGCGTCCGCGATTATTTTTCCATCAATATCGAGCGTCGGGCTGATGCATCTGCCCGATTTCTTTTCCAGTTCCTTCGCATAATGCGGATGCGACGTGACGTTTCGCAATTCAAACGGCACGGCCAATTCGTTGAGAAATCCCATCACCGCCGCAGCCCAGGGGCAACCCGATTTTCGATACAAAATCACTTTCATGGAAAAACAAAGCATCTCTTTCCCATTTTGCAATGTTCAGCGTCATCTGTTCTCAACATTTGGAAACGTCACATCCGCCGACATTCCGGCGCGCAAATCGCCGCTGGAATTATTCAATCGCACTTTCACGCCAAACACTTGTTTGACGCGTTCTTCGGTCGTCTGAACATTGCGCGGCGTGAATTCCGCTTCGCGATTGATCTGCTCAACAACGCCGTCAAAATCTTTTTCCGGAAAACCGTCCACGCGCGCTTTCACCAATTCGCCGACTTTGATGCGGCCCAGCCAGATTTCCGGAACGTACACACGAACCCAAAGATGTTGCGGCAAAAGTAACGTTGCGATTTCCTGGTTCGGCGCGAGCACGTCGCCGATTTTCACGCTCAACACTTCCAACACGCTGTTCGTCGGCGCGGCGATTTTCATTTCGTCCAACTGCGCATCAATTTGCGCAAGCTGCGCGCGCGCCTGCGCGATTTGCTCAGGTCGCGTTCCGGCAAGCAACAAATCATAGCGGCTCTTCGCGGCGGCGGCGGTTTTTTCCAGCGATTCCGCGCGCGTCACGGATTGATCGCGTTCGGTGATGGAAATGGTTTTTTTGGCGAAAAGGTCTTCGGCGCGTCTTGCGTTTTCCCGGGCGAATTTCAGATCGGTGGTTTGCGCCTGCCATTCCGCTTTAGCGGCGGCGATTTCCTCCGGACGCGGTCCTGCTTTCAATTCCGCCAGACGCGCGGCGGCCTGGTCACGGCTCGCGCGCAATTCGGCGGCGTCCAGTTCGGCGATGGGCTGCCCGGCCTGGAGCGAATCTCCTTCGCGGGCGAAAATATTCACAACACGTCCGCCGTAACGCGAGGCGACGCGAACTTCGTCCGTCTCAATCGTTCCTGAAACTGTCGGCGGATTGGAATTTCGATTGCAGGCGCTCAGCAAAACGCAAAAAGCCAGAAACGCTGCGTCAATGAATCGTCGTTTTTCCACTGCGCGCCAGCCTAACAGCCGCGGAAAACCGGAGCAAGTTCGCGCGTTGCGGCGATTGAGCGACCGGTTCGCGTTCAAAAAATTTGAGGAATGTCGTCGAACGAAATTACGCGAATATCTTTTTGTGAGGCGAGATATTCGGCGGTCTGATGCAGATTCTCGATGAACGGTTCGTCGGGAATGTTGCCGCGAAAATATTCCCACCAGTGCGTCACCAGAACAGTAATTTCACGGCTGTTCACATTGCGAATCACTTCGTCGAGCATCGAATTGTAATCGCGCCGATACGACAGCAAACATCCCGGATGCGACAGCAGCGTGGTTTTGCCCGCGCGCCAATGCGGTGCGCCGCGAAGTTTTTTCGAGCAGTATTTCGGCCACCATGATTTTGGAAGACGTCGCAATTCAAACCATCCGGTTGAAACGATGGAAAACCGTTTCGACACATTCCGAAAGCTCGCGGGAGAAAATTTATCATACGGCGCGACGAACGTTTTCGACGGTTCAAATCCGGCGTCCATCAAACATTTCGCGCCGTGATCGAGCCGTCGCGCAATTTCCGAATCCGATGTTCGGTCGAATTCAAAATAATCATGATGGCAGCCGTGTTGCGCGACGTGGTATCCGGAATTTTCGCGAACATAATTTACGAGCCGCGCGTTTTCAGCAATCGGCACACTGGCGGCGCGCGTTCCATTTCGCGCGACAAGAAAACCTTCCGGCCCGCCGTCCGGCAACGTGGTGTTCGTCGCCACGTCGGGAATCACCGCGAGATTCACCGGAAACCCGCGATCCAGAAATGGCCGATAAAGCCGTTCCAGATATTCAACGGGCGTCAGCGCGTTGGTGTCATCGTCGCGAAGAATCACGTAACGCATGTTTTTCCTGGATCAATTCCTCGTAGAGTTTTTTCATTCGCCCGGCGAGCGCGACGATGCTGTATTCCTTTTCCACCTGGTCCGCGCTTTGTCTCAAAACATTTTTTGCCGCATCGGAATTTCCAATGGCATTTTCCAGTTGCTCGTGAAATGTCCGGGAATTTTCGAGATCAAAAAGCCAGCCGTTCTTTCCGTTTTCGACCAGCGCGAGCGCGCCCGAAGTGCGGCTCGACAAAACCTTCGTTCCCGCCGCCCATGCTTCGAGAATGACGAGGCCGAACGTTTCCGAAATGGACGGCGAAATCAGCGCCTCGGCCTGCTGCATCAACCCAATCAGCGCCGGATCGTTCGGCGGCAATCCGCCCGTCAGCAACACGCGATCTTCGATTCCCAACGAACTGATTTTGCGCCGAATCAATTCGCCGTAAGCTTCGTCCGTGCAGGAGCCGGCGAAAACCAGCATCGCGCGCGGATGACGCTGAAAAATTTGCGACGCCTGATCGAGGAGCCACGCCTGATTTTTCACCGGGTCAACGCGCCCGACGCACAGCAAAACTTTTTTCCCGCGAATCTGCGGAAATGCTTTCAACGCATCGTCGCGATGATTTTGCCGCAACGTTTTCATCGAAACGCCGTGCGGCTGCGTAATGATTCGTTTGTCAGGATATTTTTCCCGAAGCAATTTCGCCTCGGTCTGATTGCAGGTGATGATCGCATCGGCTTCGGGAAAAAGGCGGTGCGATTGAAAAATCAGTCCGAAAAATTTTCCCCAATCCCATCCTTCGGTTCCCGTGTTGAAATCTTTTTTCATTTGCGCCGGCAAATCCAGAACGCCGCCGTGAATCGTGACGACAAATGGAATTCCTCTGGCACGCGCCACCGCGCGCCCGATTCCGCCAATTCGCCCGAGCGTGTGCGTGTGCATGACGGCGGCATCCGGCTCGCGTTTCAGCGCGGAAAACAAATCGAACGACATGAGATTTCCGCCGACGGAAACAAGCTGGCGTTTTCGTTGCGCCGACATTCCGAGAATGGGCACGAACGCGCGAAAACGTTTTACCTGATGACCCGCGTCGCGCAGCGGATCGCGCGCGGGTTCATCTTCCAAAGCGGGACAATAAACGACCGATTGCGCGCGATGTTCCCTCAAGCCGTCCAGCAAACGTTGAATGGCCGTTTCCGTTCCGCCCCATTGCTCGGGATTATATTTTCTCAGCAGATGAACGACGCGCATAACTAGAAATTCTCCGCGTGAACCGGGCGATTCCAAACCGGCTCAAAATCCGCACGTTCACCGGCGCGTTCGGCGCGGCGCGCGCGTTTCTTGATGTAATAAAGGCTCGCGAGCGCTCCGAGAATGATGTTGAACGTGAAAAAAATTGGCGTCTGGTGATAGACCCATTCCGTCATGCTTTGAGAAAAAATTCCCAACGCGCCGAAAAGGAATCCGACGCCCATTCGCCGCATCGGATCGGTGGTTCGTTTCCACAAAAAACTCGCGCCCATCTGAAACCAGCGCAACCAGAGAATCGTGAACAACACCAGACCGACAATTCCCATTTCTCCGACCGTCAACGCGGCCAAACTGTGCGCCGGCGCGGCTTGCGGATCGTCCAGATTGCTTCCGGACGGCGCGACCATTTTCGGCGGACGGTCCGTTCCCGGATAAGGTGAAAATCTCCACCCGAGCTTCGGCCCGTATTTATTGCTGACCCAATAAGACCAGTTGTTCGGCCCGACGCCGAACCAGTGATCGTCCGCGATGGCGATGGCCAGCCGGATGTAATAACCGCGTCCCATGCTGTGTTTATCGCCGTATTCCTCCTTCAGACTGTCGCCTTCAAATCGCGAATTTAATGTGCGCCAGGATTTGGCCGTGACCGCGACCGCGGCGATCATGACGAGCAGCGTGATGCCGATTTTCTGCGGCGTCACCTTGAGCGAAACCGTCGCAAGCGTCGCCCCCAGCAGCACCGCCGCAATGGTTATCACGCCCATCCTTGAAATGGTGAGAATCACGCCGATGCACGCCAGCGCAATAACGAACGCGGCGAACGCTTTCAGGTATCGGGAAAAACGCGAAGTCAGCACGGCCACAAAAATGGGCGCCGTCATGCACAAGTACATGGACAGGCTGTTGGAATCGTCCAGCGATCCGAATACGCGATTGATGCCGTAGTGATAACGCTGGTTCAGCGCGGAAAAACATTCATAACAAACCGCCACGCCCAAAGCCCACAGAAACAATTTCAATTCGCGCACGCTTCGCACGTACAACGCCGCCGCCAGAAAAACGATCATGCCGCGCACCATTTTCGAGAGTTCAAAAAGACCGAACAATTTCGGATCGGAAATGGACACGTCAAAACACGCGTACAGAAAAAACAGAAGCATCAATCCAAAACTGGCCGGCCAGTACCAGCGTTTTTCTCCACGGCGCGGAACTAAAATCGCGCTGATCAGCAGGCTGATGGACAACACGTCCACGAGCGAAACTTCAAACCCGCAGGTCGTGCCGCGATACCACTCGCGGCTGACGAAATTCACATCAATGCTTTCCGTGATCGCCGAAAGTGTCACGAGCAGAAAAAAGAACACGTCGCGCGCGCGTTTGGAGCAACACGTGACAATGACGCCGCCAAATGCCGCGCCGAGCAACAGCATTGCCGCGATAATGTCTTTTTGCGTCATGATGAAAATGTTCCGTCGGATTCCAGCGCGTTGCCAAAACGGGTTTCACTCCGTCAGTAAAAATAAATGTCCGTGCTCGTCACGCCCGGACGGCACGGTCCGACGCTTTTGAACACGCGCACTTTTTTCGCGCGATTTTCCTTTCGCAATCCCGGATAGCGCCATGAATCATCCACGATAATGATTCCGCCGGGCTTCACGCGCGCCTCGGCTTTTTGAAAACAAACGGGCCGGACTTTCACCCATTCCTCCTCGCCGTCCACGACAATCACGTCGAATCGCGTGTCGGGAA
>DASSNZ010000296.1:0-5565 GCA_035701135.1 Verrucomicrobiia bacterium | reverse complement strand
CGGGAAACGATCACAACGCCGACGAACGCCTGCGCGAAATCGCGGCGCTGCAACAAAAAGCGAATTCCCTCGAACTGGAAATTGCCGGGCGCAAACGCGTCGAATCCGAATTGCGGCGCAGCAAAGAGGAACTTTCCAGCTTTGTCGAAAACGCCTCGATCGGATTGCACTGGGTCGGTCCGGATGGAACCATTCTTTGGGCCAACGCCGCCGAATATGAAATGCTCGGCTACACGCGCGAGGAATACATCGGGCGCAACATCGCGGAATTTTACGCCGATTCGGAGCGCATTGCTGAAATTCTGAATACGTTGCGTCGCGGGGAAAAATTGCGAAACGCCGAGGCGCGTCTCAAGTGCAAGGATCGCTCGATCAAAACGGTTCTCGTTGACTCCAACGCGCTCTGGGAGGAAGGCCGCTTTGTTCACACGCAATGTTTCACGCGCGATATTACCGAGCAGAAAATCGCGGAAGAAAAATTGCTGCATTTCGCCGCCATTATCCACTGCTCGGATGACGCAATCATCAGCAAGGATTTGGATGGAATCATCACGAGTTGGAACGATGGCGCGCGGCGAATGTTCGGCTACACGGCGGAGGAAGTCATCGGAAAATCAATTTTGATTTTGTTTCCGCCCGATCACATGCATGAGGAGCCGAATATTCTGAGCCGAATCCGCAGCGGACAACGGATTGACCATTATGAAACGGTGCGCCGGCGAAAGGACGGTAGTCACGTCGAAATTTCCCTGACGATTTCACCGATCAAAAATGAATCGGGAAAAATCATCGGCGCGTCGAAAATCGTCCGCGACATCACGCAACGCAAAAAAAATGAGCGCGCGCTGGAAGAGGCGCGGAAAAAAATCGCGGCGAACAATACCGAACTGGAACGCATCGTCAAGGAACGCACCGCGTCTCTGCGCGAAGTCATTTCGCAAATGGAGGAATTTTCCTACAGCGTTTCCCACGATTTGCGCTCGCCGCTGCGCGCGATGCAGGGTTACGCCACCGCGGTGATCGAGGATTTCGGAAGCGACCTGGAACCGCTGGCGCAGGATTATCTTCAGCGCATTGTCCGCAACGCCGCGCGAATGGATCGGTTGATTCAGGACATTCTAACCTACAGCCGAGTCAGCCGTCCGGAGGTGAAATTGCAACCGGTGGATCTGGGCAAACTGGTTCCCGAAATTGTCAGGCAATATTCCGAAGCCTTATCGTCGCGCCCGAAAATTTCCATTCGCCGCCCGCTGTTAAATGTCGTTGGCCACGAGCCGTCGTTGACGCAGGCCATTTCCAATCTGCTGCAAAACGCGGTGAAATTCGTCGAACCGGGAAGAACGCCGCGCGTGGAAATCTGGACGGAACCGCGCGGCGGCCACGCGCGATTGTGGATCAAAGACAACGGCATCGGAATCCAGCCCGAACACCAGCACAGGCTGTTCGGAATGTTCGAGCGCATTCATCCCGAAAATAAATTCGAAGGCACCGGCATCGGTCTGGCCATTGTTCGCAAAGCCATGGAACGCATGGGAGGCAAAGTGGGACTGGAATCCGACGGCTCGCATGGCAGCAGCTTTTGGATCGAATTGCCGGTGGCGCCCGGGCCATGAGCAATGCACTGATTCTTCTCGTCGAAGACAACGAGGATGACGTGTTTCTGATGAAACGCGCGATGAAGAAAGCAGGGCTGGATTTTCCGCTTCGCGTCGCGGCGAACGGGCAGGAAGCGCTCGATTATCTTTCGTTCAACGGACCATTTGCCGACGCGAAAAATCCGCCGCCGTCGCTGGTGTTTCTGGATCTGAAATTGCCTTATGTTCACGGCTTCGAAGTGCTCCGCTGGATTCGCGAAAACCTTCCCGAACTTCCCGTCGTCATGCTGACATCTTCCAACGAGGAACGCGACCGCCATCTCGCCGCCGAACTCGGCGCGGTCGCTTACCTCGTAAAACCGCCCGTCGCCGAAACGCTCGCCGAAACGATGCGATTTCTGAAAGCGCCGGAGCGGAAAAATTGAACGCGTAATCTTCGGCGCGCGAAAATCACCTCGGCTTCAGCGCGCGAGCGCAACAATCAATCAACATTTCGGACCGAAATTCCCGGAACATTTGTCAGCGTGAGGATGTTGCCTTTGAAACCGGTGACATGAATGTTTTTCAATGTCGCGCCAACCACGTTCGCCAGTGAAATTCCGTTCGCGCAGGTGCCGCGGACGTTTTCCAGGACAAATCCTTGCAGCGGTTTTTCCGGCGCGATTTTGACGGCGTCCACCAGCGTCGAGCACGCGACGCGGACATTTTTGAATTTGAAATTTTTGCCGGACGGATAACCGGCCAGTCCTTCAACCGGATCGTCCGCCGTGTTCGTATTGCCGGAACTGACAAGATTCACGCGCAAAAATCCGCCGGACAAAATGTCCAGATCGTCGCCGGAAATATTTTCAATGACTCCCGCGCGGCCAATGCGCGTTTTGATGTAAACGCCGAACGTGCGGCACGACATTTTGCATTTTTCAATTTTCACGTTCCGAATGCCGCCGGATGTTTCGCTTCCGATGCCAATGCCGGCAAATCTTCGCCCGCGCAGAAAGCAGTTGGAAATCAGAACATTTTCCGTCGGTTTGCCGATGCGCGCGCCGGCCATGCCGCGACCGGATTTCAAGCTGATGCAATCGTCGCCGGTGTTGATGTCGCAATTTTCGATGCGGACATTTTTGCACGAGTCAATGTCAATGCCATCGCGGTCGCCGATAATTTTCAGATTTTTGATTTCAACATTGCTGCAATACGTCGGATGCGTCGCCCAGTTTCCGCCTTGCGTCACCGTAAAATCTTCCCAGCGCACGTCGTCGCACGAAATGGGTTCCAGAACGACCGAGCCGCGCGGATTTTGCGGCGCGGCCATAGCGCGATTTCCTTCAATTCGTCCGGGTCCGACGATGCCGATGTGTTTCACGTTAGCCGCGTAAATCAACGCGCGCCGTCCCGATTGCCAGCGGCCTTCCCAGCGAATATCCATTGTCGGATAATCTTTTGCGTCGCCGCTGCCGATGATGACGCTGTTGGTTTCCAATCGAAGAATCGTGCGATTGCCGATTTGCACGCTGCCGATCAGATAATTTCCGGCGGGAACAATCACTTCGCCGCCGCCGGAAACCGCGCAGGCATCCAGCGCTTTTTGAAATGCGACGGTGTCCTTGTTCGTGCCGTCGCCAACCGCGCCGAAATCGCGGACGTTGAATTGCGCGATTGGTTTTTGATGACGCGTTGTGGCGCAACCGGAAATCACCAGCGCCAATAAAATGGCCGCGAATGAACAGAGCCGGAAACAATTCGAACGACAAAGAAATGCAAATGGCTTTCGCGGAATTCTCCCTCTCCCATCGGGAGAGGGAATAGCAATCAATATTCTAAATTTTTTCATCAAAGACGATAAACACGGGACCGATGCGTCCTGCTCATTTTCGCGTGGCGGAATTTGTTGAAGTTTCTTCCGGCGGAAATTGATCAAATTTCCTGTGATGATCAATGCCGCGCAATTGTTGATCGGCAAAATCCAGCGCGGCGTTCCAATCGTCTGCCGTGAGCATGTGACGATGCGGTTCGTAATTTACGCCGACGCGATTTGTGCTGACGCCGAGAAATTGATAAACCGGCAACGCGGCGAGATAAGTTTGTTTCACCGCGTTCGGCACGCAATTCTGATCGTCCGTGCCCTCAGTGGAAATCCATGGCCGCGGCGCGGTGAGCGCGACAAACCAGTGCGCGTCGAACGGCAGTTTGTACATCTGCCCGGTAAATTCCTTCAAGCGCGGCACAAAGTAATATCCAAATTTTCGCGTCATATCTTCAATGCCTTCCTTTCCGCCGCGACCCGGACCGCAAAACCGATATGCGCCCGTGCCCGCGCCACTTGAACCCGCCGGCGCGCCAAGCGAAATGCGTTCGTCGAATGCCGTAGCCACCATCGTCAATTTGCCGAGACGCGAATGGCCGAGCGCGATGATTTTGTTCGTGTCCACGAACGATTGCGTTTCCAAGTAATCCACCACGCGCGAAAGTCCCCACGCCCAGCCGCGCAGCACGCCCCAATCGTAATCCGGATACGCGGGATAAAACGAGTTCGTGCGGAAGTCCGGATTGTCCTCGCCGCATTCGGTGTAGTGATAGGTCACGATGGCGTAGCCGCGCGCGAGTTGGTTTGAAAAGGTTTGCGCCGCGCGTTCAGGAGCGACCGGCGCGCGGAAATTGAATCGAGGCCGGCGCGAATTCGTCGTCGCCGTTTTGGAAATATCCGAGTTGGACGTTTCAGGATTGTTCGTCCAGTTCACGCCCGGCGTATTGAAAAACGAAGGATTGACAATCGTCGGAAATGATTTGCCGTTGGCCGGCGTAAAAATCGCGATGTCGAATCCCAATTTTTTTTCCGGCCCGAAATTCAAACGGACCAGCTTGAATTTCACCGCGCCATCGGAAAGCGTTTCCGATTGAAGGATTTTTCCGGTGACATTTCCCGGCGGCGGCGGCGCGTGGCCGAGTTCGTAATGCTCCAGGATTTCTTTCATTTCCTCGCGGCGCGCCGGCCATTGCGCCACGTTCGTGACGCGCGTGCCGTCGGCCATCGTGAACACGTCCGGCAGATTGGTTTGCACGGGCAAATCGGATGGTTCGGGAAATTGAAGATTCGCGGCGTTGACGGCAAAGATGGAGGCGGAGGCGAGCAACAAAAAAATGGCGCGCAAAGTTTTCATGGAAGTTTTGAGATAATGAGCGGGGAGCGGCGCCGGCGTAAAGGAAAAGTTTGCCCGACCCGGCTTGCGGCATTAGCGCGTGGCGGAACGGGAAAACAGCAGGTGCGTTCCGTGAAAACGCCGCAAAATACGGGCCTTTTTTCATGAAAATTTTGCCCGTTGACATTTTCCGCGTCGAAAATACCCTTGGCAAACTGACTTAAGGGGAATTTACCCAGCCAATGAAGGCCGTGTTCCCGAGTCGCCCGGAGAGGAAGTGAGTTAATTGACTGAGATCAAATTAAAAAAAGGCGAGCCTGTCGAAAAAGCATTGCGTCGCCTGAAGAAAAAAATTGATCGCGAAGGCACTTTGAAAGTCGTTCGCAATCACCGGCATTTTGAAAAGCCCAGTGAACGCCGCCGTCGCAAGGAAAAAGCCGCGCGGTTTTCCGCCATGTTGAGCGCCCGTTACGCCGACATGTAATGCGATTCCGCAATTTCACAAAGCCGCCGGATCGCCAGTCGCCAAAAACGACCGGGATTGATCCGGCGGTTTTATTGTTCAATCATCCCATTCCGTAACGCATGTACTCTTTTTCAACCTGTTGGAATTCTCATCGGCACACGGACGGACGCGCCATGCTGCGCGAAATCCGCGAACTCGGATTCGATTATGCCGAACTCAGCCACGGCACGCGCATCAGTTTGCTTCCCGGAATTCTGGACGCTGTTCAGGCCGGCGAAATCAAAATTTCCACGCTCCATAATTTCTGTCCGTTGCCCATCGGCGTGAACCATTCCGCGCCGAATCTTTATCAGTTTTCCGATGAACG
>DASSNZ010000295.1:0-7966 GCA_035701135.1 Verrucomicrobiia bacterium | reverse complement strand
CGCGCCGCTGCTGGAATGTATCGCGCGCGGAATCACGCCGGTGATCAGCCCGACGGCGCGCGGCGAGGACGGTCATATTTACAATTGCAACGCCGATGTCGCGGCGGCGCGCGCGGCCATCGCGCTGAAGGCGAAGCGGCTGGTATTCTTGAGCGATGTTCCCGGATTGCTGCGCGATCCGAAAAATCCGGATTCCGTTATTTCGCATCTGAAAACCGGCGAAGTGGATGGACTGAAACAGGCCGGCATCGTTGACAAAGGAATGATTCCGAAAGTGGACAGCGCCGTCGCGGCGATTCAATCCGGCGTTGAGAAAGTTTCCTTCGTGGATGGCCGCGTGCCGCATTCCGTGCTGCTGGAAATTTTCACCGACGAAGGCGCGGGAACAGAAGTGGTTTTATGATTCCACACAAATGCGGAAAGGCTTTTTTTTGCCGTTTCGCGCCTTGCGAATTCATTTTTGAAATATTGCGGTTTGCCGGTGTTCGCGTTAGGATTTCCGCCCTGACCTATGAACGACAAACTCACGCCGGAACGCATTTTAAATTTCGCCTGGGGCTACGCGCCCACACTGATTATTCAGGCCGCGCTGAAATATCGCGTTTTTGATCTTCTCGAAAAATCCCCGAAAACGGTCGAGCAACTTGCGGCGGAAAGCGGCGCGTCCGCGCGCGGAATCCGTTCCATCGCCAACGCGCTGGTTGGTTTTGGTTTGCTCGCGAAATCGGGCGAGCGTTATTCGCTCACGCCGGAAAGCGAAAGTTTTTTGATTTCCACCAAACCCTCATTCCAGGGCGCTCTGTTTCATCACATGACAGACCAGATTCTTCCGAAATGGCTGAAGATCGAGGAAGTGGTCCGCACCGGCGAGCCGGCGATGGCGGTGAATTCGGAAAAGCAGGGCGCGGAATTTTTCGTGGAATTCGTCGAGGCGCTTTTCCCGATGGGTTATCACGCCGCAAAAGCATTGGCCGAGCATCTGGAAATTTCCAAAATTACGAAACCCATCACCGTTCTGGATCTCGCCGCCGGCTCGGGCGTTTGGGGAATCGCGCTGGCGCAGCAATCGCCAAACGTCAAAATTTTCGCGGTGGACTGGCCGGAAGTTCTGGAAGTGACCAAACGCGTCGCCCGCAAACACGGCCTGGCGGATCGCCTGACGCCGATTCCCGGCGATTTGCATGACGCGAATTTCGGAACCGGCCACAGCGTCGCGACGCTCGGCCATATTTTGCACAGCGAAGGCGCGGAACGCAGCCGGGAATTGCTTCGCAAAACGTTCGCGGCGCTGGCTCCGGGCGGAACGATTGCGATCGCGGAATTTGTGCCGAATGACGAACGCACCGGGCCGCCGGGACCCTTGATTTTCTCCGTGAACATGCTCGTGAACACGACGGCGGGAGATACTTTTACATTCGCCGAAATCAGCCGATGGCTCGGCGAAGCCGGATTCAAAAACGCGCGTCAATTGGATGCCGGCGGCATATCGCCTTTGATTCTGGCGACCCGACCGTGAACATGTTGTGGCAGTTACATTTTTAACGCAAAAACGCGAAGGTGCAAAGGCGCGAGGAGTTTGAACGCTTTTTCAGACGATACTGAAATCGTTAATCCGCGAGCGAACATTCTCTCCGGGTTTCGCCCATCCGCTTTGCGTTTCTGCTTCTTTGCGCCCTTGCGTTAAATTCCCGCTGAGTTGTCAGATTAGGAATAAAAATATCCAAGCTCACGCAAGGACGCGTAATCTTTCGGACGATTCTCGGTCGCGCGGCCAATGATGACGTGATCGAGCACTTCGATTTTTAAAAGCTGCCCGGCGCGAATCAAATCACGCGTCACTTTGATGTCCGCTTCGGATGGCGTGGGATCGCCGCTCGGATGATTATGCACAAGCACGAGCGAGGCGGCGTTTGCGGCGATGGCGGATTTGAAAACCTCGCGCGGATGCACCAGAATCGTATCGAGTGTTCCCTGCGAAATATTTTCGACGCGCAAAAGTTTTTTTCGCGTGTTGAGCAACACGACCTGGAATTGTTCCACTTCGTACGCGCGATTGTCCTCGCGCAACAGATCGGCAATGTGTCTGGGATTATCGAGCGGCGGCGATTCGCGGCGGATTTCGGCGGCCATCCGGCGCGCCAGCGTAAACGCGCTTTTGAGCGCCACGGCTTTGTCGCGTCCGATGCCTTTGACCTCGCGCAAATCCTCAATTCTCGCGCGCGACAAGGCGTCGAGTGTTTTGAATTTATTCAAAAGCTGTTCGCCGATTTGAATTGCGGAAACGCCTTTCATTCCGGTGCGCAGCAAAATGGCGATCAATTCCGAATCTCGCAGCGCGTCCGCGCCGAATTCCGCCAATCGCTCGCGCGGCCGCTCGTGATCCGGCAAATCTTTGATGCGAAGACCCGCGGGCATGCGCGTGACTTTAGCAGCGGGAATTCAACATTCAACAACGAACATCCAATGACCTGTCAATCCAATCGTCTATTTCCGCTCCTCCATTTTCCATTTTGCGTTTTCTACGCCTCCGCCGGCGAGCCAACTTCCTCTTGACTGCGAAGCCGGGGTTTCTATGTTCGGCTGCATGAAACAGATTTCTTTTTTTCTCGCGGCGGCCTTGTTGATTTTACCGGCGATTTCGCGCGCGCAGGATGCCGCGACCGAGGAACGGCTGAACAAATTGAGCGCGCAGATTCTCGATCTGGCCGAAGCCCGCGAAGCGCAGAGCAAACGCATTGATGAACTGGCGAAAGCCGTCGCCGCGATTCAACAGCAACTGGACAAACCGAACGTGAATTACGCGTCGCAGGACGATGTAAAAAAATTGGCGGACAAATTGCAGGAAGTGGACCGGAAACGCCAGGAAGACAACGACCGCATTTTGAAAGGCGTCGAGCAGGAATTTAAAGACCTCGCGAAAACGATGAAAAAACAAACTGTCGTTGCGCCAACGACATCGAATGATAACGCGACGTCGGACAAAGTTTTTGAATATGTCGTGCAGCCGGGCGACACGTTGTCCGCCATTATCGCGGCGTATCGCGAAAAAAATATTAAAATTTCGCTGGACCAGATTCTCAAAGCCAATCCCGGCCTGAAACCGGAAAGTATGCCGGTCGGCAAGAAAATCATCATCCCGGCGCCTTGATGATTTCATAAACGCGAATCGGCGGCCGGAATTCTTGTTCTGAATTTCGCGTGAGCGTGAGGCTTGGCGCGCGGAATTGTCAGATTTAAAGATGACCTCAATTCTCGCGGAGATCAGCGAAGCGACGGAATCGGCCGGAACGAAGTGGAACATCATTCGCGGCTCGATTTTATTGATCGTTTTTATTGCGATCCTGGCGGGCATTGGCTGGCGCTCGCTCAAGCGCAGCGAAGATCCGGCGCGATTGATTTTCAAGTGGGTTCTCACCGTGCCGATATTTGGCGCGCTGATTTTTTTCGTCGCGCCGTTGGTGGCGCGCGGAGGTTATGCAGGCGCGTTCGGCGGAATTCCCGCCGCGGCCGTTTGCGGCGTGGCGCTCGCGATTATCTGGCGCGGCAGCCTGATCGAAATGATGATTGAACCGCTGACGAACCTTTTCGACGGCGGCAATCAGGAAGTCGAGCCTGCGCCGTTTTATTCCATTGCGGAAACAAAACGGAAACGCGGCGATTACGCGGGCGCGCTGGCGGAAATCCGCAGGCAACTGGAGCGATTTCCAAATGATTTTCAGGGCCAGCTTTTGTTCGCGGAAATCCAGGCCGAAAACTTAAACGATCTTTCCGCGGCGGACATTTCCATTCAACGCATTTGCAATCAGAAAGGACACACGCCGGGAAACGTGGCGCACGCGCTGAATTCGCTCGCGGACTGGAACTTGAAATACGCGCAGGACCGCGACGCGGCAAAGGCTGCGCTGGAGCGGATTATCGAGCTGTTGCCGGGAACGGAATTTCAGGCGCTGGCCGCGCAGCGCATCGCGCATTTGGCCGAGACGGCGCATTTGATCGGGCATCACGATCGGCGGCGGATGAAGGTTCACGCCGGAATTGAGGATATTGGATTACTGGCCGGCGAGATGCACCCGCGCGCGCCGGAGGAAAATCCCGAACAGCAGGCGGCGGATTTCGTGAATCATCTTCAGGCGCATCCGCTCGACACCGAAGCGCGGGAAAAACTGGCGGTGTTGTATGCGAATTTTTACCAACGCCTGGATCTCGCGGCGGACCAGTTGGAACATTTGATTTCGCTGCCGAATCAGCCGGCCGGCCGGGTCGTGCATTGGCTGAATCTCCTGGCGGATTTGCAGGTTCAACACGGCGCGAACCGCGAAACGGTCCAGGCAACGCTTCAGCGAATTGCGGATCGTTTTCCGAATTCAGCGGCGGCGACGCTGGCGCAAAGCCGCATCGCGCATCTCAAGCTGGAATTTCGCTCGAAAGAAAAAAGCCAAACCGTGAGGCTTGGCTCTTACGAACAGGATATTGGATTGAAACGCGGCCGGAATGAATGAATCGTTAAATAGATTGAATCGGTTAAATAATTAAACGCTAAAATGAAGGTTCATTTAACCGATCACTTCCCTATTCATCGAACCAGTTTCAGCGCGATCTGCTTGTCAATTTCCGCAGCGAGATCAATGTTCGAGCCGCCGCCAGCCGTGCGGGTCTGGACGGCAACGGAAGTGATTTTTGGATCGGTCTGCTCAACGCGCACCCAGACGGTGCATTGATTTACTTTGCCTTCGAGCGTGCGGACATTTCCGGTGATGCTGTTGGTCTGGCCATGGAGAATGCCTTCGCTGACAATCGCGCCATTGAAAGCCACGACCTGTTTTGCGGCGTCGAATACTTCATCCATCGGACGTTCGTAACTGGATTCAATTCGGTCTTTAATCAACGGAAATCCGGCGGTTTTCCGGCCCGTGACGGTATCCACGCAACCCGCGAGCAACAAAGCGAAGCCCAGCAAACTGACAAGAAATTTTGTTTTCATTGGAATCAATGCAATCACATTCGCCCAAGCCGTCAAGCACCGATTCCCGTTGAATTTAAAAACATCGAACATCGAACACGGAACTCTGAACTTCGAAAGACGCATCGGCTTCCGGCATTCCACGTTCAAAGTTCGATATTCGATGTTCAATGTTTCATGTCCTTCCCTATTTTCCTCCTGCCGCTCGACAACAAGCCATTGAAATGCCAATATGTTCCCGTGGAAAAACTTGATCGGCTCCGCGCGTTGTTGCGCTCTTACGGTTCCTGCCTCGTCGCCTACTCGGGCGGCGTGGATTCGGTTTTTTTGGCGCGCGTGGCGCACGATGTCCTTGGCGAAAAATCGTTGGCCGCGATTGCGGATTCCCAGAGCCTGCCGCGACGCGAATTACAGGAGGCGCTGGAACTGGCGCAACGTTTTCAATTTCCCGTGCGCGTGATTCAAACACAGGAATTTGAAAATCCGAATTACACGTCCAACCCGCTCAATCGCTGCTATTTTTGCAAACACGAACTGTTTACCGAACTCGAGCCGCTCGCAAAAGCGGAAGGTTTTGCAGTCATCGCCTACGGCGAAAACGCGAGCGACGTGGGAGATTTCAGGCCGGGCGCGCAGGCGGCCAGGGAATTTCAGGTCCGCGCGCCACTCAAGGAAGCGGGCCTGACGAAAGCGGAAATCCGTGAGTTTTCCGCCCGACTCGGATTGCCGACGGCAGATAAGCCGCAAATGGCGTGTCTCAGCTCGCGCGTTCCTTACGGCGAAACGGTGACGCCGGAGAAATTGCGGATGATCGAAGCGGCCGAGAACGTTTTAAAGGATTTGGGATTTTACGATGTGCGGGTTCGCATTCACGAACTCGGCGCGGGATTTCGAATTGCGAGTGTCGAATCCAACGGAAATCGCGCGGCGAAACCCGAAACCCTCCGGGCCTTGGCGCGAATCGAAGTTGGTCCAACCGAAATGCGGAAATTTCTCGAAAACGACAATCTCATCCAAATCGCCGAAACATTAAAGGAAATTGGTTTCGCGCATGTGACGTTGGATTTGCAAGGGTACCGGCGCGGAAGTTTGAATGAAAAAACGGCTGCGCAACCGCAACGGGTTGAAATTTAAACGCCTGCGGAAAAAAATTTTACAGCCCGCAACCTGTCGCATACCTCACAAGTGATGCTCGAACAGGAGCGGGTGACCGGGACGACAACGGTCGCGATCAAAAGGAAGCACGCGCCCTGCGGATTGAAACCGACCAACTGGAAAAACGGGAAAGGAAAGAACTTTTAAAGAGGAAGAACTGATGAAGCGGTGAAAGCAAAGCAGCAGGAGAAAGGTGGTATAGAGCCCTTACCGCTGCCGCGCCCGACTCCGCTTCACTCCGTTGCGCTGCGCGGGTTCACGCCTCTGGAAAACAAAAGAAAAAACTAAAATAACGCCCACTGCGCTATTGACAACCCTCATAGGGGCTCCAGCGATTTGTTAGGCCACACGTCTCTCGTTATAAATCTATGTCAACAACATCTCTCGCCCAAAAGCGAAGCCCTCCCCTGCCAGCCTCATAATCGTCAACACGGACTCGAATACCCTGGGCTTGCGCTGGCAATCCCGCGTTGCCGCACCTTTGCTGAACCTTTGTTACGGACATTTCGGAAGCGTTTTGCTCTCGTAATTCGTAATCCGGTATTGCTTCGTGACTTACACTTCCAGGCGGTCGCCGGGACGCGCTACGATAGCGTAAAGGGCTGGCATCAGAAAAATACTGATCAGCAGACGGGTAAATAAGCCGCTGACTACAACGAGCGCAAAAGGACGTTGAGAATCTGTTCCAACTCCCGTTGCCAGGGCCGCAGGAAGTAATCCCAACGCTGCCACGAGCGCCGTCATCATGATCGGCCGCAGCCGCAGAATGGCACCATCACGAATGGCCAGCATAACTTCCGTCCCACCGCGCCGCAATTCGTTGACATACGAAATATAGACAACCGCTGTTTGCACCGAAACACCGAACAGCGCCAGAAATCCGATGCCGGACGAAACGGAAAACGGCGTGCCAGATATCCACAGCGCCACAATGCCTCCGACGGGCGCTGAGAGCAGCACGCCGAGTACCGTAATCAACGGAAATTTCAGGTTGCTGTATAACGCGAACAGCAGCAGGAAAATGACGAACAATGTCAGCGGCAGAACGATGTCCAGTTGTCGTCGGGACGCAGTATATTCTTTGTATTCGCCGCCCCAATCAAGCCGGTATCCTGCCGGGAGCGTTATAGTAGCTTTGACTTGGTGCATCGCGTCCTCCACCGCACCGGCAAGGTCGCGGCCTTCCACCGAGAATTGCACTCCGATGTAACGTGAATTGTTCTCGCGGTAAATGAACGAAGCGCCATTTGCGATTTTCAGATCCGCAAATTGTTTGAGAGGAATTTGCTGTCCGCCCGGAGTGGAGACGAGGATATTTCCGATTTTCTCCGGGTTGTCTCGATATTGCTCATCCAGGCGCACGACGAGGTCAAATTCCTTTTCCCCTTGCACAACCTCGGTCGCGGCGGCGCCGCCTACCGCGGATTCAATTAGCCCATTGATGTCGGCCACGTTCAAGCCATACCGCGCGATTTTAGCGCGATCAACATTCACGATGAGGCTGGGCTGTCCAAGTTCCTGCACGAGCGTCACATCTTTGATTCCGCGCACCTGTTCCAGCACATGTTTGATGGCTTTGCCTTTCGATTCGAGAACATCGAGACTGGACCCGAATACCTTTACGGCCAGCGCGCTTTTCAATCCGGTTTCAGCTTCATCAACGGCATCCTCGGCGGGTTGCGTGTAATTGAAAATGATTCCGGGAAACGCCTTGAGCTTTTTGTCTATGGCGGCGATCAATTGGGCTTTTGTATGCCGTGGGCCTTTCCATTCCGAATAGGGTTTCAAGCCGACATAAAACTCGCAGTTGAAAAAGCCAGTTGGATCGGTGCCATCATCGGGTCGCCCGTG
>DASSNZ010000294.1:0-7259 GCA_035701135.1 Verrucomicrobiia bacterium | reverse complement strand
ATTTTAAATTCAACGAATCTTTCGATGCCGATAAAAGACTGGAATAATGTCGGTTCCGGAATGTTTGATTCGTCCGGCCATTTCAATTTTACGACGGCATTGTCCCCGCAATCGCTGCAACAATTCTTCACTCTAAAAATTCCCTGATCCGCGCCCGCCCGGAGCGCGTTGCGGATTGGTTACGGGCTTCTTTCGAATCAGCAATGTAGATCGCTCGCGGAATAAAGATGCGCAATTTCACACGTTCAAGGGCGTTCCGGAGGATGCATTCCGCCCATCGCGCCGCCCATGCGTTTCATTATTTCCTGCTGCATCAGGTTCATCTGGTTGTCGTATTTCTTGTAGTCGGTCGGCGGTTCGAAAAGTTTGGCGTCGGGTTTTTCAAATTTTACGTCTTTATACAACATGGTGATCGTCATGCCGCCTGCGTGAGCTTCGATTTTCAACGGGAAATTTTTCATGTCGGTGGCATTCCAGACGGTGAATTCGTTTGTTGAGCCTTTTTCATCGGTCACGACGGCTTTGTTTTTCACGCAGGGATGTCCGTCAATCGTTTCCTTGCCCAATTCGGTGGTTTGCATTTTGAAATCCGATTCCGGTTCGCCGGCTTCAGGATTTTTCATCGGCGTTTCAACATAGGCCTGCAATCCCGGATAAATCATGTAACTGGTTTTCTTGTCGGGCAACGAAATCGTCACGATCTGGTCCATTCCCATGGATTTCATTTGAGCGGCTGCGCGGTCCATTTCGCCGCCTTTGGCCTCGCCCATGTTCATATCGAATCGCATCTTGCCGGAATCAAAAGCGATTTTTCCGGGAATTGTCCGCAAACCCGCCGCGGATGAACCATTGATTTGATCTTCCAAATTTGCAGTGAAGGTGGTGTTGTCGCCGAACAATTTCGCCATGGCGGGATTCATCCCCGAACCGTCCGGCGCCGCGCCCATGCGGGGTTGCGCGAAAGCGGGGAGCAGATTCAGACAAAGCAACGTGGTCAAAGCGGCCCGTGTGTGTGTTTTCATAGTTGGTTGCCTGCTCAATAGCAAATGCGATTGGAATAGCGAGAAAAATTTCCGCCCTTTTTTCCGAGAGCGTGCCGGGTTTTGCGATGAGAAACAACGGGGTGCTTGCCCACTTTTTGAGCGTCGAAGTCATTGCGCTGTTTTTCTCTAATCGCCGCGCATTCTGGCGGAAACTCACGCCGCCATTATTTCGCGGAAGTAAATTTGTAGAGTTGCACACCGTGAGCGGGAACGGTCAATTCGATTGTCCCTTCCGCATCCACATCCGGCAAATTCTGTTGCCGCCACAGATCACGAACGTGTTGTTTGCCGGAAAGATTTAATTGCGTGAATTGCCTGAAATCCAATTTCAACGGCTCATTTCCGAGATTAAAAAATCCGACCGCGCGTCCGCCGTCTTCCAATTCCTTTTCATAAACGCGCAAATTGTTGTCGCGAATGACACACGTCGCTTCCTTGCCCAGCGCATCCTGGTCAATCGCCAATACTTCGTCGTTTTCAAGCAGGTTCAGCGTAAACGGGTCGAGTTGCGTCATATCGCAGCCGATGAGCAACGGCGCGGACAGCAAACACCATAAACTGATGTGCGTGTATTGTTCGTCCGGCGAAAGGCGCGTGGGATGCAGACGACCCCAGCCGACTTTGCCGACGACCAGCATGTCCGGATCGTTCCAATTTCCCGGCCTGGCGTAGGGCGCCGCGGCATCCTGATTGAACCCGATGCGGCTCATGCTGCGCCAGGTGTCGGTGATGTCGCCAGTTGTGCGCCAGCAATTGCCGTTTACCGACCCACCCCATTTCCACACATCGGCCATGCCGTATTGACAAAGGCTGAAAACAATGTCGCGTTTTTGCTCGCGCAGATATTCGCCCATTACTTTGTAGGGATAAATCGCGCCCGCGGTATTCGTCGCCATCTTGCCCCAAAGTGGAATATTCTTCGCATTCGGATTGCCGCCCGACGCGATTTCACCGTAGCTGCACCAGTCATATTTTAAATAATCAAATCCCCACGCGGCGTATTGGGCCGCGTCCTGCCGCTCGTGTTGCCAACTGCCGGCGCAACCGCCGCAGGTCCACGGACCGGGCGAGGAATACAACCCCGCTTTCAAACCAAGTGAATGAATGTAATCCGCCATGCCGCGCATGTCGGGAAACCGTGAATTCGGCACAATATTTCCCTTCGCGTCGCGAAACGGTCCGCGCAACGTCGGGTCTTTGGAATCGCGATGGTTCTGCCAGAAATCATCCACATTGATGTAAGTCCAGCCGTGATTGATGAGGCCGCTTTTGACCATCGCGTCCGCGGCGGATTTCACCTTCTCTTCGGAAACTGCGCCGGCAAAACAATTCCAACTGTTCCAACCCATCGGCGGCGTGAGCGCAATCTGATCGCCACACACGATGCGAAATTTTTTCTCCGCCGTTCCGAGCGCATTTTTCGCGCGCAATGTAACGGTATATTCACCTTTGGATTTTAATTTGCCGGTGATGCGGCCGGTTTTCCGATCCAACTTCAAACCGCGGGGAAGATGTTCCGCCGAAAAAGTCATTGGACGGTTTCCGGTTGCGGCAATGGTAAATAAAAACGGCGATCCGGGACGCACGCCAAAAATGTTCGCGCCGTTGATGCGCGGCGTCGGCGGCGCGGGCGGAGTTAAAATGTACGGCGCCACCGAAGCCGGTTCGTCGCTCACGGCGAACGCGGATTGATTTTCCGGCATCTCGATTTTCGCATCCGCCCAATCCGCATGGTCAAAGGAGATGCCGTCGCCGGCGTCGCCCACTTTGAGCGTCAATGTTTTTACGCCCGCGAGCTTCACGTCGCAGGATTTCGCCGGTTCTCCCGCGCGCATTACGCCGCTTTGCCAGAGAATTTTTCCGTCGCCGATGACGAAAAATTCCACGCTTGCCGCCGGGTTGGTCACTTCAGCATCCACGCCCACGCTTGCGGAAAAATTTTGCGTTTCGCCGTTGAGCCTGATGTTCAAAACACTTTCCGCGTGCGTGCCGAAGCCGTGCGCAAATTTTTGTCCGCCAATTGTCAGTGGATGGCCGTCCACGGATTCATTTTTATGCGGATTGCCCCAGCCTTGCGTGGCAATGGACAAGTTCAAATCATCGAGTCGGATGGTTTTCGCGGAAACCAGGCTGGCGGAACAACACGACAACGCGAAAATGAATGCAACCAAATGGCGAGATTTCATCCCGAAGCGTGTAGATTAATTTACGAAGGTGTCAAGCCCGACGACTTGACGCGTCCGGCCATTCGCCCTAGTTTTCAGAAATCGGGGAGCCAAACCCAGCCCTTCGACAAAAAAGTCTGGCAGAGTCCATGAAAAAATTAAAATGGCTGGGCGCTGAGAGTTTCACGCGAAAGCGTGAATGACCCGCAAACTTGAACCGGATAATGCCGGCGCAAGGAATAACAACTCTCCGGTTCCTCGCTCAGAAATTATGATCGCGACCAAAGAATCCTTCGAACCGCACAGCAGCGAGCAATTGCCGAATTCAAAACGCATTTACGTCGCCGGAAAAATTCATCCTGATGTCCGCGTGCCGATGCGCGAAATTGAATTGTCGCCGACGAAAAGTTTCAACGGCCAAATCGAAGCGAATGAACCCGTGCGCGTTTACGATTGCAGCGGCCCGTGGGGCGACCCGAATTTCAACGGCACCGTCGAGCAAGGTTTGCCTCCACTGCGACGCGAGTGGATTCTGGCGCGCGGCGATGTCGAAGAATATGAAGGCCGTCCCGTGCAGCCGATTGATGACGGCTATTTATCCGAGCAACATCGCGGTTTGTCCCGCGCAAAAATTCAGGATGAAACGAATTTTCGCCTCGAAGGTTTGACCGCGCCGCGCCGCAAACCGTTGCGCGCGAAAAAAGGAAAAATCGTCACGCAACTGCAATACGCCCGCGCCGGCATCATCACGCCCGAAATGGAATTCATCGCCATTCGCGAAAATATGAAGGTAGCGCAGGCGTCTCGCCTGTCCGGCGATGCGGCTCGCATCGCCGACCTTTCGCGTGACCTCATCCGCAACAATTTGAACAAACAACACGCCGGCAGCGCGCAGTTGTCGGGAAGCGCACGCGATATTTCGGGGAGCGCACGCGGCCCGCGTGCCGTTGAAGGCGGCTCGCCTTCAACCTCGTTCACACCATCCGTCTTCCAACGTTTCCCCCAACGCATTCCCGCTGAAATCACGCCTGAATTCGTCCGACAGGAAGTTGCCGCCGGTCGCGCCATCATCCCGTCCAACATCAATCACCCCGAACTTGAGCCGATGATCATCGGCCGCAATTTCCTCGTGAAGATCAACGCCAACATCGGCAACAGCGCCGTCGCGTCGAGTATCGAAGAGGAAGTCGAGAAAATGCGCTGGGCCACCAAGTGGGGCGCGGACACCGTCATGGATTTGTCCACCGGCAAGAACATCCACGCCACGCGCGAATGGATTCTGCGCAACTCGCCCGTGCCGATTGGCACAGTTCCGATTTATCAGGCGCTCGAAAAAGTCGGCGGCAAGGCCGAGGACCTCACCTGGGAGATTTTCCGCGACACGCTCATCGAACAGGCCGAGCAAGGCGTGGATTATTTCACCATTCACGCCGGCGTGTTGCTGCGCTTCGTGCCGCTCACCGCGAATCGCATGACCGGCATCGTTTCGCGCGGCGGCAGCATCATGGCTAAATGGTGTCTCGCGCATCACCAGGAGAATTTCCTCTACACCCACTGGGACGACATCTGCGACATCATGGCCGCGTATGATGTTTCGTTCAGCATCGGCGACGGCCTGCGCCCCGGCTCGATTGCCGACGCCAACGACCAGGCGCAATTCGGCGAACTCGAAGTGCAGGGCGAACTGACCCGGCGCGCGTGGGCCAAAGGCGTGCAAGTGATGAACGAAGGTCCGGGCCACGTGCCCATGCACATGATCGAGGAAAACATGGCCAAGCAACTCGAGTGGTGCGGCGAAGCGCCGTTCTACACGCTCGGACCGCTCACCACCGACATCGCGCCCGGCTACGACCACATCACGAGCGGCGTCGGCGCGGCGATGATCGGCTGGTATGGCTGCGCGATGCTCTGTTACGTCACGCCCAAGGAACACCTCGGCCTGCCGAACAAGAAGGACGTGAAAGACGGCGTCATCGCCTACAAGATCGCCGCGCACGCCGCCGACCTGGCCAAAGGCCATCCCGGCGCGCAATACCGCGACAACGCGTTGAGCAAGGCGCGGTTTGAATTCCGCTGGGAAGATCAATTTAACCTCAGCCTCGATCCCGTCACCGCGCGCGAGTTCCACGACGCCACCCTCCCGCAGGAAGGCGCAAAGACCGCACACTTCTGCTCCATGTGCGGCCCGCATTTCTGCAGCATGAAGATAACAGAAGACGTGCGGAAATACGCGGCAGAGCAAGGCATCGCCGAGGAGGAAGCGTTGAAAAAAGGAATGGAAGAAAAGTCCCGCGAGTTCACCGAGAAAGGTTCTGAACTTTACGCCAAGGCGTAGAGCGGACTACCATCAATCGCACCGATGAAAATCTTTTGGATCATCGCCGCTCACGTCGTTGCCATTGCCTTACTTTTGTGGGGCGGCGTTTCGTTCAACGATGTGATTGTTAACTCGCAGAGCCGCTATCCGGGGGTCGTGTCGGTTTTCTCGGTGGCGTTTGGTCTTTACACCGCAGCGTTGAATCTTCTGTATCACCGCAGTCTCGCGTTCCATCTCTTCGTCAATAGGCTGCGCCTGCGGCTCGCGCGCACGCATACGTATTGGCAACCGCACGTCACGATGACGCTCGATGCGACAACGCCGGATCGAACGCCTCTGCTTGACGAAATTTGGCAGATGCTTTCCGGCGGAACGCACGGCGCGCCCAAACGCAGAGAAGCGACGCCGACAACACTGTCCGTAGCGCTCGACGACCTGTATGTTGTTCGATTTCGTCTTGATGACCACCGGCTTTACATGGACTTCGAGCAGAAGTGGCTCGTGCCTTCGCATCTTTACGACCGTTTCCGTCAGCGCTTGGCGAATCTTGTGGAAAGTATCGGACGGTTGGCCAAACCGAACGCCGTGCAGTGCGGATTGCTCGTGAGTTTTGAGAAAGAGGAGAAGAACCCGTATTACGGACTGTTCGTAAATCGCGTTCAGCCGGATTTGCTTCAGAGCTTCCAAGTCACCTTCCGTTTAGACGCTCACTCCACTTGCCGAGTCGAAGCGGGAAAAAACCACGTCAACATCGAAAGCCAAAACCTGGCCGATTTTTTTGAAGCCTTGAGAACGGTCGTCAGCTTGAAAGCTTTACCTGCCGAGGGGAGCACATGAAGCCTTTTCAGTTCTATATCGTGAAGCAGTTCCAGAAACCGGCTGTCGGACAGTCATTGAAGAATCATGTGCAAATGACTTTTTCAGGTGAAGAAGAGGATGTGGAAACGGTCATTACATTGGAGACCGAGAATTACGAGGCTGGACTCGACCTGTTACGAATCAAGAGTGAAGTTCGCTACGAAACCATCGGTTTCATAAAAACCCTGATTGGCACGGAGCGAAAAAGAATCCAATTCAACGAATACCTGCAACCGGTTGATTTCTTTGCGTATTTTCACAAAGACCGCAG
This sequence comes from Verrucomicrobiia bacterium, assembly GCA_035701135.1. Lineage (GTDB taxonomy): Bacteria > Verrucomicrobiota > Verrucomicrobiia > Limisphaerales > DASXHY01 > DASXHY01. Next base: position 605 of record DASSNZ010000294.1, on the reverse strand, counting down.
CTTGATGATTTTTCAAGCGCGGAAGAAGGTTTGCAGCGGTGTTCTCAATCATCTCAGGGCGAAGTTTTGCGGCGTCGAACTTCTTGAAGTCGAACTCGACTTTGCCGAAGTGTTGAAGCGGAACAGCGAATATCAGGCCGCTTGGTTTCGCGGCGCTTCAAGCCGCGTGCAAGCGGTGGGGCTTTCAGGAAATCAGATCCAAGAGGACAGCCTATTCAAAGAATTACAGCAGAATGCCGATCTCTCTAGCGTGACGATTCCTTGGTTGCACAATGACGTGCGACATTCGGTGATGCTAACCCGTCGGGGTGGAGTGGTTCTCCAGCAGAATTACCAAGACATTGGACTTGAACTCGAACTTGTGATGGATGTTCAAGAAAAGCTGCTACAAAATGTCTGGCATGAACGCACGCCTCACTCCAAGACCGAGCCAGAGATGCCGGATGAAGTGTAACATGAAAAGCGATCCAATCATCTTCGAGAACAACGGCCACAAGCTTGTTTGGGGCGACGCCCTTCAAGCGCTGAACGGCGCGGTTGCGGATGCTTCGGTTGACCTGATTTTCGCCGACCCGCCCTACAACATCGGCAAGAATTTCAACGGT
>DASSNZ010000293.1:0-24208 GCA_035701135.1 Verrucomicrobiia bacterium | reverse complement strand
GACGGCGCTCATAATCGCTCATTGGTTTTTCGTGTGAAACACGAGCAGATACGGAACGGCGGAATGACCTTGCGCATCCTTGAATCCATGAAATTTTCCGCTGTTGATCCAGTAGCCGTAGGTTTTGTCGGGTTCGAGTTTCACTTTCAGAATGCAGGTTTTGTGGTCGCTGTCGTATTTCGGTTTTCCGATGACTTCCGGCTCCGAATTTTGCCAGGCCGACGACCAGCTCCACGAGTTGTCTTTCATTTCCTTGCTGAACGTAATTTTGATTTCCACAACGCCGGGAGAAACATCCTTGCTTCCCGCTTCGGGAACGGCTTTGACGACGACCGGCGGCATGGAATCCAAATCCTGAGCGCGGCATTCCGGCGCGAATTGAATCAGCGCGGCGGCAAGGGCGGCGATCAACAATGATCGGGTTTTCATTTTTTTCCTGGTTAAAAGTTAAGCTTTCTTCTTCGTCATTAACTTTGACCGGGCTGCGCGCATTTCGTCACACGACAACGGCGGGAATTTGTAAGACTTCGGCCTTCTCACGCGGGCGCGGGAAAATCTGGCGAAAAGCCACGCCGCCAAAACGAGAAACGCGCCTGGTGGGAAATATAAGAAATCCGGCGGAATCTTTTTTTCAGCGTGAAGTCTGGAAATGCCGTAGGCCACAATCAGCATACCAAAAAATACAAACAATGCGGAGATAAACAGCACGGCGTAACGCCGGTCTTTGGTGGAATCGTAAAAATTGTTTCTGCGCAAACGCATAAAAAATATTCACAATGTTTTCCCACCGTAAATTTTGATCGGCCGGGCGCGTGGAAAACGTGAAACCGCTAAATCCAAACCCCTGAAAAACGCTTTCGCGGAGCAACAATTACTTTCGGCAAATTTCATAAACCAAAACGTCAAAACTCCATTTCACGAACGTCCGCTTCTTTTTTTGCCGGCGCTGCAACGCTTGCGTTTCGCGCACGGCCAATCGCCCAGCTTCGCAGCGCGTTGATTTTTTCCGCCATGGTTTTCGCCAGCGACACCGTTTGGTTCAACGCCGCGAAAACGTGTTCGTTCGCCAGTTCCTGCTGCGCGTAAAAAGCGTCGTAAAGCGCGCTGATGATCGCTTCCTCGATTTCCGCGCCGCTGAAATCCCTGCTCGCTTCGACCAGCGATTTCAAATCGAAATGCCTGGGATCGCGCCCGCGTTTGGCGATGTGAATGCGGAAAATTTCCTCGCGCTCCTCGGCCGTCGGCAAATCCACGTAAAAAATTTCGTCCAATCGTCCCTTGCGCAGCAACTCGGGCGGAAGCTGCGAAACGTCATTTGCCGTGGCGACGACAAATACCGGCGCGCTTTTTTCGGAAAGCCACGTGAGGAATGTTCCGAAAACGCGCGCGGTCGTGCCACCGTCGGTCACGCCCGAGCTTTGCGAACCAACAAACGCCTTGTCAATTTCGTCCACCCATAAAACCGCCGGCGCGATGGATTCCGCCACGGCAATCGCGCGCCGCACATTTTCCTCGGACGACCCGACCAGGCTGCCGAACATGCGGCCCATGTCGAAGCGCAGCAACGGCAGTTGCCACAATCGCGAAACGGCTTTCGCGCAGAGACTTTTTCCGCAGCCCTGAACGCCTAACAACAAGATGCCTTTTGGCGCCGGCAGACCGAACGCGCGCGCCTCGTCGGTGAATGCCAGCGCGCGTTTGTTCAGCCAGTCTTTCAAAACGCCCAGACCGCCGACGCTCGCGAAATCCTCGTTCGCCGCGTAATATTCGAGCAAACCGCTTTTGCGGATGATCTGCTGTTTCTCGGCGAAAACTTCGTTCACGTCCTCGCCGCTCAAGCGCCCGTCCTGAACGATGATTTTCGCGAAGACATTTTCCGCTTCGCTGAGCGTCAGCCCGAGCGCGGCCTGGAGCAATCGCTCGCGTCCTTCGCCATCGAGATCAATTTGCACCTGCTTTCGCTCGCCGACTTCCGCGATAATTTTATCCAGCATCGCGCCGAGGTCTTTTTTGTCAGGCTGCGGAAAATTCAAAACGGTGATTTCCTTGTCCAGTTCGGCGGGAATTTCCATGACGGGCGAAATCAGCACGATGGTTTTGAAACTGTTTTTCAGATGCAGCGCAATGTCCTTGAGCTTGCGGATGATGGCGAAATTGTTTTTCGACAGGAACGGGTGAAAATCCTTGAACAGAAAAATCGCCGGCTCGACCTGTTCGATCACCTGGTCCAGCGCGGCGAGCGGATCTTTGGTCGCGCCGTTGCGGCTTTTTTGGGATTGAATCGAAGTGCCCGCGGGAACAATGCCGCTGCTGTAAGTCCATTCAAAAACTTTCTTCTGCCGTTTGGCGGCAATTTCCACGAGAAGATTCTGCACGCGCATTTCCTCGCTCGTGATGAGGTAAAGAATCGGATAGCGGGCGCGAATGAGCGTTTCGATTTCAGTCTGGAAATTCATGGTTGAGAGCGGGTGGTTTTGATTCGTGATTTGTAGCGCGCGCGGCGATTTGTTCGCAATCGGGATTTAATTCGCGCAACAATTCTGCGAAAGGCTGGGTGAGATTGTGCACAAGAATTCTGCCGTCGGGCAGAATAAGCAGTTCGGTGGATAATTCGCTTCGTGCCAGAGTGGAATCTTCGTGATTTGATTCCATATCAATGCTCACAAAAATATTTGCGTGCGATTTTCATATCACTGGCCGAACAGGTGCGTGACTCGGAAAAATGCTTTCGAAATCGCGCCTAAATAAAGCGCGCCGAGAATTGCGATGATCGCCATCACGCACAGCAGTTCGATCAGGCTCATTCCAAATCTTCGGTTGCGTTTCATGGAACCTCAATGGATTAATTTTAATTCGCAATCGCGCGCAATTTCCTGCGCGCGTTCGTTTTCGATTTTTGAAATCGTCCCGCGCAATTCACTGTGACGCGCCGAATGCCACGCGGGCCAGAACGCGGAACGCAGGCTCACTTTCACGTCCGCCAGATTTTCGCCAAGCCAATTCGCAATCGGTTTCCAGCAACACTCGACGTGACCCGGCATGAGCAGATGGCGCACGATCAATTCGCTGTGTTCGCCGGCCCAGAGCAGATTTTCGCGAATGACATCGGTGTAGTTCGCAATTTTCGCCAGCCGTTGCGCGCAGGCGTCGTTGCCGAATTTGAAATCCGCGAGCCAGACATCAAAAATCCCATCCAGCAATTCGCGCGCTTGCGCCGAACCGTGAGCGTTGGTTTTCCAAATCAGCTTCGCGTCGTCGGGAAGCGCGGCGGCGATTTCCAGCGCGGCGGGAAGATGAATCGTCGGTTCGCCGCCGAGAATTATGACGGTGCGCGCGCCATTTTCGAGCGCCGCAACAGCTTGTTCCGCGAGCGCGGAGACGGACAAAGTTTGGCCGGAACGCGCGTTCCAGCTTTCGCGTCCGGTGATGCAAAAATCGCAGCGCAGATCGCATCCGCCGAGCGCGATGGCGAAGGTGGGAATCAGTTCCAGCTCATCCGCGACTTCGGTTTGCGCGGAAAAAAAGCGCGTTTCCGCGCCGGCGTGGCAAAGACCGATTTCTCCCGCCAGACGATTCACGCCGCAATGATGCGCGCACAGTTGGCAATTCGCGAGAGCCGCGCGCGCCCAATCCGCGCGTTCGCGGGCAAGCGCGGAACGCGAAATGCGCGAATTCGCCGAAGTTTGAAATCCGGCGGAATCGGACATTTGAAATTGCCGGTTCAGCGCGATCATAATTCCAATCTCGCGATGCGTTCGGAATCCACCGCTTGGGCGGGGCGGCGCATGGTGCGATTATTTTTCAACATCAGATAAATCCATCCCGCCAATCCGCCGCACAGCATGGAAAGTGTGAGAAACCAGCCCGCGCAGAAAAGGAGAACCAGCACGTTGATGAGCGCGATGAGCATCGCCGCCTGGCGCACGGAAATTTCTCCGATGCCGAGAAGAATGAGCCGTTCGCGCCGATAGAAACGGTCCCACGCGACGAGCAATGCGAAAATAATCGCGACGCAACTCGTCAGGCTGGATTCCATTTTTGGAAATGCCAGAACGACCGGCAGCGCTCCGGCAATTGCGGCCAGCAGGCAGTAACCCCAGAATCCGCGCGTGGAAAAGTTGCGTCCCAAAACCAGCACAAGCGTGATGAGCCAGAACAAACTTACCGCCCAATCCACAAACCCGGACGGAAGAAACGCGTAAGCCGCGAGCCGCCAGATTTGCCCTTTCCAGACGAGCGCGGGCGTGAGCGCGAGCCACGACCGCAATTCGAAGAAATGCAGGTAATGTCCCGCGAGCGCGAGCGGAAATCCGAGCGCGAAAAGGAGCAGGAACAATCGCGCGCCGGTCGTCAGCGATGGGAAAAAAGAAAATCGTTTCACGAATTCGTCCCTCCAAAAAACCTCCGCCACCACGAGGGATTCGGAGGTGGAGAAATTGTTTCGGTCGAGCGCTGGAGACGTTCGGCGACGGCGGACGGAACAGACGTTTGCGCGGCGTCGAAACGCAGCAATTCCTCCGGGCTGGCGAACTCGCGCTGTTGTTGCGATTGCGCCTGATGTTCCGTTTCGGAATTTTGTTCGGCGGAAAATTTGGATTGTTGTTTCATGTTTTTGGCGGGGAAAAAGTTTCAGGCGGTTTTTTCAAAAAGAACGGCAAACGCTTTTCGGGCGCGATGCAATTTGCCGCGAACGGAATCGGAAGATTGCTCGGTGAGCGCGGCAATCTGTTCGTAGCTCAATTCCTGGTCGGCGACGAGCAGGAGCAGCAGGCGATATTCGTCGCTGAGGCCGTCGAGCGTTTTTTGAATGCGCAGGCCGAGTTCCTTGGTTTCGAGCACGCGCAGCGGAGAATCGGTTTGCGCGGCGGCATTTTCCCAGACCATTTCGTCGGCGTTGGAAAACACATGGCGCCCGTGCCAGGATAGCTGGAGATTCCGGCAATGATTGATGGCAATGCGATAAATCCAGGTGCGCCAGGAAGCTTCGCCGCGAAACTGGTCCATTTTGCGAAATGCCTTGAGAAAAACATCGTGTGTGGCGTCCTGCGCCTTTTCCGGATCGCCAAGGAGTCGCAAGGCGAGATAATAAACCGGGCGGCTGTGCTCGGTGTAAAGATCGGCGAAGGCGGATGGCTCCAAACCGTTTCCCGCCTCGTCCGCCGTTTCCCGCTCTGGCAATGGCTGATTCACGAGCGTCCTCACGGACGATTAGACAGCGGTGCGCCGAAAAAGTCACGCGGACAAAAAATCGAATCGAAAATAAGAGCCGTTCAAAATTTTAACGCAAAAACTCGAAGGCGCGGAGAAATTCCGAATCAGAAACGAGAATTGCAAAGCAGGGCGCTTTGCTCCATGCGCGCTGAAACGTGACAAGTGAAAGCGGCTGATTTTCCGAAGCGTCGGTTGCAAAATACGGCGGGCTGGGGTTGCCCGTCCGACCACGATTCGAAATCATCGGAAGAATTTCGATTTGATTTCTTCGCGAATTTTGGCGCGCGGTTATCTGGAAAATCCGATACGCCCCATTGACACTCATTTCTTCGCTGATATTCTCCCGCGTTCCGGGTTTCCGGGCTGTTCCTGATTCTTGCGAGGCGCAAATTTTCGGGGAGCGCAAATGAAATTGAATTTATGAAAAGACAGTATCAACCGTCAAAAATCCGCCGCAAACGGCAGCATGGTTTTCTCGCGCGCAAAAGCACGAAAGGCGGACGCGCCGCTCTGGCCAATCGCCGCCGCGTCGGCCGCAAACGCCTGACGCCGGTTTGATCACGGCCCATGGCCGACGCAACGCCCAGACCGCTGAGGTTCAGCCGTTCCATGCGGATCAAGCAGGGACGCGATTTTTCACGAATCCGGGAGAAAGGCCAGCGGCTGGTAATCGGTTGTTTGATTGCAAACTGGCGGAAATTGCCGGCGGATTCGCCGATGCGGCTGGGCGTGGTGACGAGCCGAAAAATCGGCAATGCCGTGGCGCGCAGCCGGGCGCGGCGCCTGTTGCGGGAAACATTCCGGCTGCATCAACACGATTTCTCGGCGCCGGTGGAAATGGTTTTGATTGCGCGGGCGTCCATTGCGGGAAAAAATTTATCGGCGGTCGAAAGGGATTTTTTGACAACGCTGAGGAAAGCCGGACTATTGAAACCAGATTCGGCAAGCTAACCAGGTGAATCCTGTTCAACACATTTTAATCGTGCTGTTGCGAATTTATCGCTGGACGCTTTCGCCTGCCAAAATGTTCTTCTTCGGCCCGACGGGACGGTGCCGTTTCACGCCGAGTTGCTCGCAATTCGCGATGGAGGCCGTGAAAACTCATGGCGCGATTTCCGGCGGCTGGCTTGCAATCAGGCGCGTTTGCCGATGTCATCCGTGGGGCGGCTGCGGTCACGATCCGGTGCCGCCGCGCGTCGCAAAAGAAAAACGCGCTGCGTTGGCGGGCGCGGATTCCGCGATGGTTTCCCCGGGATATTCTGAATAAATTTCATGGATCGTAAATCAATCTTCGTTGTCATTCTTTGCATCTGCCTTTGGCTTGGCCTCAATCAGATTGCAGACAAGCTTTATCCGCCGAAAACAATTCCGGCGGCAGCGGTCACAAATTCAGTGACCGTCACGAAATCCGGCGTGATTACCAACGCGCCGGCCGTTTCCAACGCGGCTGCACCGGCTGCGCCGGTCGCGCCGGTTTCGCCCATTTCGCCGAGCGCGGAAAGTTTCATCGTGGACACGAACACGGCCGAGCAATTGCTCGTCGTGACCAACGCGGAAGCGCGATACACGTTCACCTCGTACGGCGGCGGATTAAAAACCATCGAGCTGTTTAAATATCCCGAAACCGTTCAGCGAAAAAATACTTCGTCCGCCGATCTCGCCACGCTGAATTCCCACGCGCCCGCGCCGGTGCTGGCGATTCTTGACGGCGCGGCGATGCAGGGCGACGGCATTTTCCGGCTCATCCGTACCGCGGATGGAGTTCGCGCGGAAAAACAATTGACCAACGGCCTGAGCATCATAAAGGAATTCACGCTCGGGACGAATTATCTGCTTTCCGCGACGGTTCAGTTTCAAAACGAATCCACGCAATCCTTGTCCCTGCCGGAGCAACATTGGGTCGCGGGCACGGCGACGCCGATGAACATTTACGACAACGGCGCGAGAACGGTCGGATTCATGTGGTATGACGGCGACAAAACGCGGGACACCATCGGATCGAGTTATTTTTCCGGACGCGGTTTCATGTGCATGACGAAAACGCCGCCGACGGAATTTCAGGCCGGCGAAAGCAACGTCGTCTGGGTCGCGATGAACAATCAGTTTTTCTCCCTCGCGCTGATGCCGCGCGATCCGGCGGTGAAACTGGTCGCGCATGAAATCAGCCTGCCATCGCCGCCCGCCGAGGAACTGGAAAATAATTCGCGGCTCGTGAGATTTCCCAAAGGCTACGAAGCGACGCTCGTTTATCCGGCGTTGACGCTCGCGCCGAAGCAGGCGGTTCAGCGGCATTTCAATTTGTATGCGGGGCCGAAGGAGTACAAAACGCTTGCGCGCATCGGCGACCGGTTCAACAACAAGCTCGATAACGTGATGCACTTTGGCTGGGCGGGATTTTTCTCGAAAATTCTGCTGCTCGGAATGAACACGATTCATTCCGTTCTGCGCGTTCCGTACGGCTGGGCGATTATTCTCATCACGGTTTTCATCAAGACGATTTTCTGGCCGCTCACCGCCGCGAGCACGCGTTCGATGAAGCGAATGCAGACGCTCCAGCCGCAGATGAAAGCCATCGCGGAAAAATACAAGGACGATCCGGTCAAAAAAAATCAGAAGACGATGGAGTTCATGAAGGCGAACAAGGTGAACCCGCTCGGCGGCTGTCTGCCGATGATGCTGCAAATGCCGGTGTTCTTCGGGTTTTTCTACATGATCAGCAAGGCGATTGAACTGCGCGGCGCGTCGTTTTTATGGGTCACCGATCTGTCGCAGCCGGACACGCTGTTCATGATTCCGGGAATTCATTTTCCGTTCAATCTCCTGCCGTTGATCATGGGCGGAACGATGCTTTGGCAGGCGCACCTGACGCCGCCCTCGCCGAGCATGGATCCGATGCAGCAAAAGATCATGCGTTACATGCCGCTGATTTTTATGATCTTCCTTTACAATTATTCGGCGGGCATGGCGCTGTATTACACCGTGAACAATCTGCTGACGATTGTGCAAACCAAAATCACGCGGATGAATGATGAACCCGCGCCGGCCGCGGCCGCTCCAGCCTTGACGAAATTGCCGAAAAAGAAGAAATAAAACGAAACTGCGTCCGGCGAATACCGGAATCGCAACCAGTCGGCCAAATGAAATTTATTCCAGGCATTCTGCTTGTTGGATTGCTTTCGCAATTTCCGGCGTTGTCGCAAAGCGAAATACAATTCAACATCAACTTTGGCGCAAATCCGCCGCCGCACGCACTCGGCGTCCCGACCAGTGGAGCGATTCTCACCGATAATTCCTTTTATGCGGCGATCTATCTCGATGGTTCCGAACCTTCTTCCGGTTGGATTTTAGAACAGTCGGGAGAAAGTAATTTCACGCCGATTTTCCAGTTCGGCAATCCGGTTTTCGCCGGATATGGCCCGCCGCTCGGAGGAACAGCATGGTCTTACGAAAACACATGGGAATTGACCGAATCCCAAATTGGAAATTTGTTGCAAGGCCGCTGGTATGCCCAAATTACATTCGGTGCTGAAAGTTACCTCGGGCAGATTACACCGGTGCCGGAGCCGGGAATTGACGGAATTTTTCTCGGAGGCGGGATTTTGATTTTCTGCTGTTTCCGGAAAAACTCACAGTGGCCTCGGTATTTGTATTTAACGACCTAAAGCAAAAATCTAACTCCCAACTCAACATGCCTGCACAACCTAAAGTCACGCTTGAAAAAATTCTCGAACTGCTCGGCTTTCCCGCCACGGTCGAGGAACATTCGCTGGAAGACGGCATTTTGCTCGATGTGAAAACCGAGGAATCCGGCCGCCTTATTGGTCGTCAGGGCCAGACCCTTTCCGACCTTCAATACATTACCAACCGTCTGCTTTTTCAGCAGGACGCCGCCACGCCCAAGGCGATGGTGGATGTCGGCGGATACCGCGCGCAAGCCCGCGAAGCGCTCGTGAAAAAAGCGAAGGAAGCCGCCGAAAAAGTCCGGCGCTGGGGAGATGTCGTGGAACTGGAACCGCTCAGCGCGTTCGATCGCCGTATCATTCATCAGGCATTGAAAGACGATCCCGGCGTCGAAACGCGCAGCGTGGAAGTGGATGGAACTGAAAAGAAAGCCATTCTGCTTCGCCCGCGTCATTGAGTTTTTCAACGCAAAGCCGCAAAGAGGCAAAGGGGCAAAAGCGAATTATGGAAATTTCAAATTTCCTGTTATGCAGGAACAGATCCTCTGAAAAGCGTTCAAGCTCCTTGCGCCATTGCACCTTTGCGTCTTCGCGTTAAAAAAATTTTCGCATAAGCGCTCGTCTATTTTGCGCTCGTCTATTTTCTTGCTTTGGATTTCCTGGCTGCGGTTCTTTTGCAGCGCTCTTCCAAATAATTTTTTAAAACCAGCGCGTTATTGTGTTCCGTGTCGTGCGCGCTGAAGAGCAGTGTGACATCGCCGGATTGCGCGGCTTCGACGAGCGGTTTCCAGGCTTCCGGATTTTTCGTGAGTTCCGCCCGGTAACGTTTTTCAAATTCCTTCCACTTTTCCGGATCGTGATTAAACCACCGGCGCAAATCCGCGCTCGGTGCGGCTTCCTTCGCCCACGCGTCCATTTTCAGATTTTCCTTATTGATGCCGCGCGGCCAGAGGCGTTCGACGAGAATCCGCCGTCCATCTTTCCTTTCGGCGGGTTCATATACTCGTTTGATCTGGATCATATTAAACTCCACTGTTTATTTCGGCGGCCCGTCATTTTCGGCGCGATACACATCCGCCTTCGCGGGACCGCTGACTTTGATTTCGCCCATCGCGCCTTTTTCCGAATGCGATGCCGCGTGGTCAATAAAAGTATAAGTGCCGGGAACGACCGGCGTAAATTCCACAATTGCCGCGGCGCCGGGCGTGACGAGCGTCGTTTGCAATCCATGCGCGGGCGGATCCGTCATTCCGCCTTCGCGATAAACTTCATCCATAACGGCTCCGATAATGTGAAACGATGAAATATAATTCGGTCCGGCGTCGCCAAAGAAAATTCGGATGCGATCTCCGGTGTTCGCCTGAAGCGCGTCGTCCATGGTCATTGCGCCGGAATTGCCATTGAACACGACATAGCGGGCGTCGTCGTTCAGCGCGTTTTCGTGGGAATACTGGAACACGTTTGTTCCCGGCGAACTGTCCGTCGTGTAGAATTCGCCCTGCATCACGTAGAATTCCTTGTCCGCGTGGCGCATTCCGTTGGTCGGCTCGACGAGAATCAATCCGTACATTCCGTTGGCAATGTGGTCAATCATCGGCGGGACCGCGCAATGATAAACGAATAATCCAGGCTCGCGCATTTTCAACCATGCCGTACGCGATTGACCGGGCGCAACCGTCAGCAGATTCGCGCCGCCGCCCGGACCGGTCGCGGCGTGGAAATCCACGTTGTGCGGCATTCCATGCGTGTCGGAATTGGTAATCGTCACCTGAAGCCAGTCGTCCTGCCTAACACGAATGAACGGACCTGGAACGTGACCGTTGAAAGTCCAAAAATGGTAATTCGCAAAACTCGTCAACGGCATGATTTTATCGGTGGTATGCAACGTGACTTCGACCACCGCCGGTTCGTGGCGCGTAATCGGCGGAGGAACATTTGGCGCGAAAGTTATTTCGGCTTTCACATGCGGCGGTTCGGCGTTTGCGGAAGTTAAAATCGCCGCGAGGCTTCCGGCCAGGGCGATGAGTATCAGTTTCTTTTTCATAAGCAATTTTCCGTTGAGGCAATTTAGTTTCTTTCATCAACGGATGATTTGATCCAAATCAAGGAAACCACGTTACCACACTCCTATCTTGCGGATGTGATTTTTCCGTCACATTGAGTCGCGAGAACGAAGACAAAATGGGAGCGGATGAGCCACTGTCCAGGAAAATGATTATGACAAAGAACGAAACCAAATTCGAACCGGCGCAGGTGGCGAATCTCGCCGCGCTGATTGATTACCAGAACGGGTCCATCGTGAGCCGCGAAATTTTAAAAGGCGCAAACGGCAAAGTCACCTTGTTCGCTTTTGATGAAGGCGAGGGCCTGAGCGAACACACTTCGCCCTTCAACGCGCTCGTGCAGGTGGTTGAAGGCGAAGTGGAAATCACCATCGCCGGAAAAGCCAACATCGTGAAAGCCGGAGAACTGATCCTCATGCCCGCCCAGCAGCCGCACGCGTTGCGGGCCGTCATGCGATTCAAAATGATCCTGACGATGATCCGTCCGTAAATCGCCGTCCGCGAAATCCTAACAGTTGCGACCCGCTGACGATGAAACCGATGAGAAAATAGGAGCGCGACTGTGTCGTCCTCGACCAGTCGCAGCACTACACAATGTCGAGGCGACCCGGTTCCCTTAACGTATGGTTCATTGCGAAGCGCTGCGGCTGGTTTTCAACACAGCCGCGCTCCTATCGTTCCATCTGTCCGCGCGTGACGCCGAGTTGATTCTGCAATTTCAATTCGCGCCAGACTTGTTGGCCGGTGATTTCGCCGCGCAGCAACGCGCGATATTTTGAAATCGTATTCGCCACTTCATCGGCGGATTCGTTGACGAATTCGATGCGGAAATTTTTCACGCCCAACTCCATCAGATGCGAAACGTATTCCGCGCCGGTTTGCGCGCGCGCGTTGAAAACGGTGTTGCGACAACCGACGTCGGCTTTGAGCGGATGTTCCATTCCAACGCGGTCGCGCAGTTTCACGTCGTGTTTGTCGCACGGGCGGCCGCAGTCGCGATAATCTTTCCCCGACGAAAGAAACGCGCAAAACACGCAATGCTCCATGTGAAACATCGGCATGTGCTGGTGAATTGTGATTTCAAACCATTCCGGCGGCGCGGACTTCAACAGCGCGTCGAGTTGGGTGATGTTCAAATCGTAGGAAGCCGTGAGTCGTTCCAGCGCGAATTTGTTTTTGAAATATTCCGCCGTGAGCGGGTTCGCGACATTGAGCGAAAAATCACCGATGCGACGACAATCGGAAAAAAATTTCAAATGATCGTAGTTGCGAATCAGATAACCGTCAGCGTTGCAGGAGCGGACCTGTTTCAAAATCCATTCCTCGCCCGTTTTGAAAATGCGCGGCGGCGCGACGAAAATGCCCGGCGAAGATGGAGAATTGAGGATTGAAGATGGATGCGAACAGCCGCGCGCGGTGTGAAACAGCGTGACGGCTTCGCGATATTTTTTTGGATCTTCGAAATCGCAGTAAATGGTTTCGATGCCGCATTGAAGCGCAGCTTCCAATTGCGCGAGGTTGCGAACGAGAACGATCAATTGCGCGGTAGGGACGCGTTCCACCGCGTCCCTGACATTTTCACGAACAGGAAACATTGGGGACGAGGTGGAACTCGTCCCTACCAAGCTCCATTTTTTCGGTTGCGCGCGGAGCGCTTCCAACTTCGACACCGCTTCGCGCCGCAAACGATTCATCTCGCTCATCGGCAAAATGACTTCGCCTTCCAAAAGATTTTTCAGTTCGCCGAGTTTGAAAGGCGTTCCGCCGAGCCGACCGAATTGCTCGCGCAACATTTCGGTTGTAAGCGGACGCCTTTCCGCTTTGGCCAGCGGAATGGATGAGCTTTCTTTGACTACATTTCCAAGTTCATCTCGGAGAATCAGCGTGAGCGCCGCGCCGATATGACCGTGAACTTCGATTTGGATTTCGCGCTGAAATCTCGGTTGCTCGCCGGAAAAAGTCTGGCGCAATTCTTTGTCGAGTTCCGGATCGCTCGTTTTCCAAATTTTGTCGCCGACGTGAATGCGCGAAAAATCCAGATCGCCGCGACCGAATGAAAGCGCGACTTCGGTCAACGTGCTGCCGACATCCTGTCGGCAGAAAGGCACATCTTTTTTCGCAGCATTGTTAGCCCTGCCACGCGCTCCTGCCGACAAGATGTCGGCAGCACGTTCGACCGCATACACTCGCCCGCCTTCTTCTTTTTCATCCGGCCTGCCGGCGTCAAAAACAATTCCGTCGCCGGGTTTCAATGGCGCTTCGAGTTTCAGGAAAATTTTTTCGTTCTGGATTTTTTTAACTTCACCGAGATAAACGCCGCGCTTTTTTCCGAACCGCGCGTGAACCAATTCCTGGTTGTTGATGCCGTTGAACCAGCCCGTGTAAAGCCCGCGTGAAAAACCCATTTCCAGATCGTATTTACGATTTGCGATTTGCGATTGACGAGTAGCGTCGTGTTTTTTCGGCGCTCGTAAATCGTCATTCGCAAATCGTAAATCATCGAGCGCTTTTCGATAAACCCGCGTGATGTTCGCGACATATTCCGGCGTTTTCAAACGGCCTTCGATTTTCAACGAACTCACTCCGACGCGAACGAGTTCCGGCAGAATTTCCAGGCCGGCCAAATCCTGCGGGCTGAGCAGATAACGTTTGTCGCCAAGCGGAATTTTTTTGCCGTCGGAAATCAACTCGTAAGGCATTCGACACGCCTGGGCGCACTCGCCGCGATTGGCCGAGCGTCCGCCGAGCGATTCGCTGGTGAGACATTGGCCGGAATAGGCGACGCAGAGCGCACCGTGGACGAAAACTTCCAGAGGAAAAGTCGAGGGTCGAAGGTCGAAGGTCGAGGGAATGAGATTCGTGGACGACTCCAACTCTCGACTCTCGACTCGACTCTCGACTTTCGACTCTCGTCCAATTTTTTCAATTTCCGCAATCGAACATTCGCGCGCGAGCACGACTAGATTGCAGCCGAGTTCTTTTGCGAATTCCACTCCACCCACGCTCGTCACAGTCATTTGCGTCGAGGCGTGAATGGGAAAATCCGGCGAAAGTTTTCGGATCAAACGACAGATGCCGATGTCCTGAACAATCGCGGCATCGACTCCGGCGGAAATGATCGCGCGCAGATATTGTTCGGCGTCGGCAAGTTCGTTTGCGAAAACCAGCGTGTTGAACGTGACGTAACCTTTCACGCCGCGCCGATGCAAAAACTCCATCAGCTTCGGCAAATCGGCTTCAGTGAAATTGTGGGCACGCATCCGCGCATTGAATTTTTCAAGGCCAAAATAAATCGCGTCCGCGCCATTTTCGACGGCGGCCTTGGCGCATTCCCAATCGCCGGCGGGGGCGAGAAGTTCCGGGAGCGGCGAACGAATCGCCGTTTCGGAAATTGGACCGGCTGCTGTTTGTGTCTCGGACATTTCCATTCAGGTTAGCAGCAGCGGGCGCGCGAAACAAAAAATCTTTGCGATAAATCAATACGGTTTTCGGGCTTATTCCAGCACTTGACGCGTCGCGCGCTCCTGATAGCCTAGGGCTGTGACTTTCCGTGACCTGCAATTTACCAGCTTCACTTTCAGGTATTTTTTTGCCTGGCGACTGACCTGGTGCTTGCGGCCGTGCTAACCCAATAAAAAAACCAACTCGCCGCAGGCCGCCCTGCGGCTTTTTTTTTGGCGACATTCGACTAAAAATAAAATTTATGATCATCGTTTTAAAATCCGGCATTTCAAAAAAACAGGAAACCACCATTCTCAAGGAAATCCGCCGGCTCGGCTATCGCCCGCACGTCATGCGCGGCGTCGCGCGAACCGTTATCGGCGCGATTGGCGACGAGCTGACGCATCAATCGCTGGAAAATCTTGCAACGGTTTTTCCGGCAATCGTCGAAAACGTAATGCCGGTGCAAAAACGCTACAGGTTCGTCGGTCGCGAAGCGCATCCGGACGATTCCACGATTGCGGTTCGCGAAAATGTGATCGGCGGAAAAAAATTTCACGTCATGGCCGGCCCATGTTCGGTAGAAAGCGAAAAGCAATTGATGGAAACCGCCAAAGCGGTGAAAGCGGCGGGCGCGACGATTCTTCGCGGCGGCGCTTTCAAGCCGCGAACCTCGCCGTATGAATTTCAGGGTCTGGGTGAAAAAGGATTGAAATTGCTCGCCAAGGCGCGACGCGAAACGGGTTTGGCCGTAATCACGGAATTGCTTTCAGAAAAGCACGCCGAAATGGTCGCCGAATACGCGGACATTCTCCAGATTGGCGCGCGCAACGCGCAGAATTTCCAGTTGCTTATTGCCGCCGCGAAAACCGGAAAACCGGTTTTGCTCAAGCGCGGTCTTTCCATGAAAATCGAGGAATGGCTGCTTGCCGGCGAGTACGTTTTGGCGAACGAAAATTGCAACCTGATGTTTTGCGAACGCGGCATTCGCACTTTTGAAACCTACACGCGCAACACGCTGGATTTATCCACGATTCCCATCATCAAAAAAGAATCGCATTGTCCGATAGTTATTGATCCGAGCCAGGGCGCGGGCAGGGCGGATCTGGTGATGACAATGTGCAAAGGCGCGGTGGCGATGGGCGCGGACGCTTTGTTGATCGAGGTGCATCCGAATCCGGCGGAAGCGTGGAGCGACGGCGCGCAGCAGCTCTCGCTGGATCTGTTTGCGAAATTGATGCGGGAATTGAAACCGTTTATTTCAGCGGCCGGCCGCCAGTAACGGAAAACGGATTTAAAGGAAAACCACCGGGAAGAAGGGAGAAAAGGAGCAGCCGAGGACGGCGATTCGTTGCGGCACGCGGATTAACGCAAAGAACAACGCCGCGACCTCGGCTAAATTTTTCCGGCGTCGCGCGCCGGATCGGAAATTATTTTCCGACCGAAAAATGTTTCAGGCGCAGACCGGCCAGACCGGCGTGGGTCGGAGAAAGTTGACGGCGAACTTTGCGTTTGCCCGTGCGCGCCGGACCAAAATGGAATCCGGATTCATCCTGGAAACCCATTGGCGCCGTCGCGGTCGCGAGGAAACCAACCGCGAGACCCGTCGCAACCAATCCGAGAATTATTAACGCTGTGATCATGTTGACATTTAAGATAGCAACACGGATGCCAGCGCGATTTTTTGAGAACTCCGAGGAAGCGGGAAATCAGCGTGTCTCGTGTTGAGACACAGTTGCATTGAGGCGGGACACTTTTGAGGCAATGAGACAATTTTCCGGGGAAAATTATTCCAGAAATTCGATTTTCACGCCGTCTTTCGGCCTGGAAAAATTCTCAAGCAAAGTCGGTCCGGCGGAAGTCTGCGGTTTTTTTTCCTGAATTTTTTCAGGTTCGAGAGCGGAACGCAGCGCGCCTTCGACGAGTTGGGCGCAATGGATTTTCATCGGCGGCAGCGGCCCGAGTTCGCCGGCGAGTTCTTCCGTTTTCAATGCGAGCGCTTCCTGCGCGGTTTTTCCGCGAATCAATTCCGTCGCAAGACTCGCAACCGCGATGGCGGTTTCGCACCCGAACGATTGGAACGTGGCGCGGTCAATCACCTTTTTTCCGTCCTGCTGCTTGAATTTCACCCACATCCGCAGCATTTCGCCGCAATCGGAATTGCCGACCGTGCCCACGGCGTCGGCGTCGGCCAGTTCGCCGAGATTTTGCGGATTGGCCAGGGCCTGCTGAATTCGTTTTTGCAAATCGTCGTTCATTTCTGTTTTCAATTACAATATACGATTTGCGAGTCGCTGGCGAATGCGAAACGGCGCGCTCGTCGAAAAGCGGAATCAGGTTATCCAATCCGGTATCGCCGCATTTTAGGATCCACTTCCCGCGCCCAGGCGTCAATGCCGCCGCGAAGACAGCGCACATTTTGCAAACCGTGTCCGATGAAATACGCCGCGGCATCCAGTCCGTTTTTTCCGGCGTGATCAATCACGATAATCGGTTCGGAATTCGAGCCGCTCGACATGAGTTGCTGCATCACCGGTTGCGAAAGCAAAACGGAATTTTCAATCCGCACCGCTTCAAATTCCTCGCGCGAGCGAACGTCCACGAGTTTCACCGATTTGTCGCCGCGCAGTAATTCGGCGAGTTCCTTTGGCGAAATCAAAATTTTTGCGTCCTGCTCATGGCTGGATTGAATCTGGCTCAAAACTTCGTCCACGCTCAAATTTCCATTTCGCGCGCAAACCTGCGCCAGCGTTTCGTCCGGACTGAAACCGCAACTGCTGCATCCGCCGATATGATATTTGCGAAACAACGCCCGCTGCGCGCCGGGAAAAACTTCCAGCACTTCGCGCATGGAGGATTCTGGAACAATTTTATTCATCTGGAAAAAGCTACCGCAAAATTCAGCCTGAATCACGCGTTCAATGCTGGCGAATAATTCACTTGAAAACGGGAGCGCGTCCGCCCCGGGCGCAGTGGGTCGCGCCCTCGCGACCCACTGTTGCGCGTGAAAGGTCCGAACGATTTAATACGTTCAGGCGAACTCGTGTTCGGCGCGAGGGCGCGCCGAACTGCGCCCGGGGCGGGCGCGCTCCCCAAATTTAAATGAATCGTTCCGCCCGACAGTTTAATTTTGTTCGTTCAACCGGCTCTTTTTGCTCTCCCGTTTTTCGGCGAAAAATGTTTGCAGCAGCATCCGGCATTCCGCTTCGCGAACGCCGCTGGTGATTTCCGATTGATGATTCAACGTGGGAAACTGAAGCAGGTTCAGCGCGCTTCCCGCCGCGCCCGCTTTCGGATCCGCCGCGCCGAAAATCACCCGCGCCAACCGCACGTGAACAATCGCTCCGGCGCACATCGGACAAGGTTCTTTCGTCACATACAACGCGCAATCGGTCAGCCGCCAGTCGCCCACGGCCTGTTCGGCTTGAGTCAGCGCGAGCATTTCCGCGTGCGCCGTCGCGTCCTTGAGCAATTCCACCTGATTGAATGCGCGCGCGATAATGCGTCCTTCGCGAACGACCACGGCGCCGACCGGCACTTCGCCCGCTTCGTACGCTTTGGCCGCCTGACGCAAGGCTTCGCCCATGAAATAATGGTCGCTCTGGAGATCAATGATCGGTTCGTCCATGAAATTACAATTTCCGATTTGCGATTTGGGAATTTTCGATTGCGTTGAAATCACGACCGGGCCGCCACGTTTCCTGAAGCGTCCAGTCATTTTTTCCGTTCGGATGACAATGGCAATGCGCCGCGAAAAATCCGCCACGATATTTCCAGAACCACGGCCAGATGACTTCCCGGTCTGTTTGCGGCAGTTTCACGTTTTCCAATTCCGCGCGTTTAAAAAATTGAAAACGTCCTTCGCGATGCGGCGGCGGCAATTCGTTGATGCGCCGTTTGACTTCAAAAAGAAACATGAGCCAATGGCTTTGGCCGAGATAACCGTGTTCGCTGACAATTCCCGCGAGATGCAAATCGGAAACGCGCAGTTCCACGCCGAGTTCCTCGCCCGCTTCGCGACAGGCGCAGGCGTACGGCGATTCGCCGGTTTCGGTGCGCAGTTTTCCGCCGCACGGACTCCAAAGGCCGATGTTGGGTTCGAGCGTCCGTTCCAAGAGCAATATTTCGTCGCGCTCGTTAAAACAATAAAGCAGCGTGGCGATTTTGTAAGGCAATGCCATCGCGCCAGTCTGGTCGCGGGAGGAAAATTGTGGCAAGCGATTTCATTTTCATGAAATCAGTAACGCCCTTCATTTCGTTTCCGGGAAACGGAAAATCATCAACGCTTTTGGCTTTCAAAATTCAATCTTTTGTCAATGCGGGCGGCAAGGTGCGGTGAACGCGCGGCAACGACAATCCGTGTTTGATTTCAATTCCGGCCTTCGCTATAAGCTTCGCTTGATTCGCGATGGCTGGAAAATTGTATCGGCTCTCCACGACAGGAATTTTGTGATGACGTTTAAACAACAATTGAGATTTTCGCTGCCGATTTTTTCTTTGATTTTCGGTTTGCTCCCGGTGAACGCGGCTCCAGTGATTGAATCCTTTTCTCCGCCGTACGCTTCAGTCGGGGAGTTGGTCGTGATTTCAGGAAGCGGGTTTGCGTCCGGAGCGGTCGTGAAATTCAATGAAGTCCAGGACACAACTGCTTTTGTTGGAAGTTCAGTTAATATCAATGCCCATGTGCCGCCCGGCGCGACAACGGGTCCAGTTACTGTCAAAGTCGGCTCGTCCACCGCGATCAGCGGAACCGATTTTAAGGTGATTGGCCCGGGACCTTACATTGATAATTTTTCTCCCAATTCAGGCGATTCGGGAACGTCGGTCACAATCACGGGTGCACATTTCACGGCACCGTTGCAAACAATAACTGTTATGTTCAACGGTGTTATGGGACAAATTAACGGCGGAGGAAGTGATACCCTTTTAGTTTATCCGCCCAACGGAGTTACGACGGGTCCCATTACTGTAACGATTCCTAATCTCGGCACTTACACCAGCGTTTCCAATTTCTACGTCGCGCCGGTCATCACAGGATTTTCGCCCGTCTCGGGACGTACCGGAACAAACGTCGTGATCAAGGGAGTCAATTTCACCGGAGCGACGGCGGTGAAGTTCAATGGATTGCCAGCAACTTATTTTGTGACGAACAATACAACGATTGGAGCGATTGTTCCGGAGGGCGCGACGCGCGGGCCGATTCGCGTGGAAACTCCCGCGGCCAATGTCGCAATCACGTCCAGCAATTTCCTTGTGCAGCCGACGGTTTTCGGTTTTGCGCCCGGCTTTGGTCCGGTGGGAAGCAGCATTACCGTGACCGGCGCGAATTTCAACGTCGGCACGACAACGGTAAAATTCGGCGGCGTCTCGGCAGCGGCTCCGACAAGCGTGACGGCAAATTCCCTGGTCGTAAAAGTTCCCGCCGGCGCGACGAACGCGCCCATCACGGTTACAACCGCGGACGGTTCGCATACCAGCTCGCAAATTTTTTATGTGCCGCCGATGATTTTGAATTTCACGCCCACGAACAGCGCGCCGGGAACAACGATTCAGATCAATGGCGCGAATTTCGTCGGCGCGACGGATGTTTCTTTTAACGGCACGCCCGCCGCGGCTTTTAACGTGACGAACAACACAACGATTGGCGCGATTGTTCCCGTCGGCGTTCACACCGGACCGATCAGCGTCACAACGCCCGCGGGAACCACGAACAGCGATCAATTTTTTTATGGCGTGCCGATTATTGACAGCTTCACGCCGACACATGGATTGCCGGGAACGAACGTGACGGTTCTCGGCGATAATTTTCAAGGCGTCACTTCCGTGAAATTCAACGGAACGAGCGCGGCATTTTCAACGGTTGACAATGGAACGCTCAACGCGATTGTTCCGACAAACGCGGCGACCGGTCCGATTTCCATTACCGGACCGGCCGGCACGACGTCGAGCGCGAGTTCCTTCGTTCTCGATTACACGAGCGATCTGGGCGTGACGATTGCCGCGCCAGAATCGGTTTTGTTGAGCGGATTATTTACGTACGTAATTACGATCACCAACAACGGCCCGTTCATCGCGCCCAACGTGACGTTGACCAATACATTGCCAGGAACGGTTTCGCTGAGATCGGCGTCCACAACGCAAGGCACTCTTGCAACCGGCGCGAATCCGGTGACGGGAAATCTGGGCGACATTCCGCCGATGGCGACCGCGACGGTGACGTTGACCGTGACGCCGCAAATCACCGGCGAAATTACCGACATCGCCACGGCATCAAGCGGATACGCGGATCCGGTTTCGACGAATAACACAGCTCAGGCGACGACGACGGTTTACGTTGTGCCGGTGCTTTCGATCCAAAAATCTTCAACGAACGCGGTTCAGATTTCGTGGTCTGTTTCGCTTTCGGATTTCACGCTGCAATTCAGCGATGATCTGTCGTCCACGAACAATTGGACGGACGATCCCACGCAGCCGCAATTCGTCGGCGATCAAAAAGTTGTTACTGAAACGTTGAACGATACCGCGCGATTCTATCGGCTGAAGCGGTGATCTGACTGGAATTAAATTAAAAGCTAAATGAGCGGATTTACGAGTTCTCGAATTACTCTTCAACAATCCGACCAGTTACTGGGCTCCCATTTCCAACGTCCGATTTTTCGCCCGCGATTCCGCCGTCAATTTTTTCTTGAACTCCACGAGCGCGGATTGCAGCCGTTCATCGCCGACCGCGAGAATTTGAATCGCGAGAATTCCGGCGTTCTTCGCGCCATTTACCGCCACGGTTGCGACCGGCACGCCCGGCGGCATTTGCGCGATGGAAAGCAGGGAATCAAATCCGTCGAATGCCTTGCCCAGAATCGGCACGCCGATCACCGGCAAAATCGTGAACGCCGCCGTCACGCCCGGCAAATGCGCGGCGCCGCCCGCGCCGGCGATGATGACGCGCAAGCCGCGCGAAACCGCGCTGGAAACGTATTCCTCCAAACCGTGCGGATCGCGATGCGCCGAAATGACTTTTGCCTCGCTCGCCACGCCGAATTCTTTGCACAGATCGGCGGCGGCTTTCATGATCGGCCAGTCGGAATCGCTGCCCATGAGAATTCCGACGGACGGTTTGGTGTTTGTTTCAGAAATCATAAGAGCGGCGAGTGTAATCGCCTCTCGGCAGAAATTTCAATCAGGAACCGAATCGTCGAGTCAGGCGGGGCGCAATCCAGGCCCGCGCACAAACAATTTGAACTCTGGAAGACAATTCATTGTTGGAACCGCTAATTCGCGATGATTTCCGCAAAAGCCGGAATAGTCAGTTGATTTAAACTTCGATAAGTTCACTCGTCATCAGATTTACGAAAACTTGAATTTCTCAATGAAAACTCCATAGTTAAACCATGTTCACCGCCAAAGATTTGCAGGACAGAATGACGGCCAAACCGTTTCACCCGTTCAAAATTCATCTGTCGGATGGAACTGAATACACCATTGAAAATCATGACACTGCCATGGTTGGGAGAAATGCTATTGAAATCGGCCTGAACCATGATCCGGACGGTGTGGCCGAAAAATTTGTCCGTTGTGCCATCATTCACATCACCCGGATCGAAGACCTCCAACCTGCGTAATGCTTTGAAAAAAGCGGAAAATTAATCCGCGCTCATTTCCGTTTATTCCGCATTTTATTTTAGCTGTTTTGCGATTTCCTGAATTTTTAATCGGACCGTTGCGTTATGTTTCACGGCAAATAGGCGAAATCCGTGTCTGATTCGACGGAACCGGGAAACGGCTGCTTGGGAAAATTTTTCCATGCAAAATATCCGACACAGATTTCACCAATTTCTCACGGTTTCTTTTCCATTCGTAAAATGCGCAAAATCCCTGTCGCTTTTCTTCCGTGTCAATTTGTGAAATCGGTGTCCAAAATTTTTGTGCTAAATCCGCGTCGGAAATCCGTGTTTCAAAACCATTATTGAAATTCTCCCGCGCGTGCCGCATTTTCCCGGCATGTCACAACCGGACAATCTGAACGAAACCTCCAACTCGCGCCTCGGCGAAACCCGCAAAACGCCCGATCCCTGTTCCATCGTTATCTTCGGCGCGAGCGGCGATCTCACTTCGCGCAAGCTCATTCCCGCGCTGTATCATTTGTTCAAGGAAAAACAAATGCCGCCCGCGTTCCGCGTCGTCGGTTTCGCGCGACGCGAAAAAACCGACGACTCGTGGCGACAGGAATTGCGCGCCGCGCTCGACCAGTTTTCCCGAACCAAACCGGTGGATGACCAGGTGTGGAGCGAGTTCGCCAAAAACATCGTTTATTGCAAAGGCGATCTCACAGACGCCGACGCCTACAAAAAATTGGAGGCGATGCTGAAATCCTTCGGGGCCGCGCCGCTTCGCGAAAATTTATTGTTTTACCTCGCCACAATGCCCAGTCAGTTCGGCGAAGTTGTCGAGCAATTGCACCGCGCGGATTTGCTGAAACACACCGGCGGCCCCGGCTGGCAACGCATCGTCGTCGAAAAACCCTTCGGCCATGACCTCGCCTCCGCCCATGCGTTGAACAGCGAACTGACCCGTTTCGCGCATGAACAACAGGTTTTCCGCATTGACCATTATCTTGGAAAAGAGACCGTGCAGAATATTTTGATGTTTCGTTTTTCCAATTCCATTTTCGAACGGCTCTGGAATCGCGATTCGGTGGACCATGTGCAAATCACCGTCAGCGAAAAACTCGGCGTCGGCACGCGCGGCGGATATTACGAGGAAGCCGGCGCGCTGCGCGACATGGTGCAAAATCACATGCTCCAGGTGCTTGCGCTCGTCACCATGGAACCGCCCGTCTCGCTCGAAGCCGAATCCGTTCGCGACGAAAAAGTCAAATTGCTCAAATCCATCCGGCCGCTTTCGCCCCAGGATGTTGCCCGGCAGGTCGTGCGCGGACAATACTTCGCCGGCGTCATCAACGGCGAACTTCGTCCCGGTTACCGGCAGGAGGCCAAAGTCAAATCAGATTCCAATGTCGAAACCTACATCGCGCTTAAACTGTTCATTGATAATTGGCGCTGGTCGGGAATTCCGTTTTACCTGCGCACCGGGAAAAACCTTCCCACCAGCGCGAGCGAAGTCCGCATTCAATTTCGGCCCACGCCGCACGTTCTTTTCGCGGCGCAATGCGGCGAAAAAATTGATCAAAATGCCATCGCGCTGCGCCTTCAGCCGGACGAAGGCATTTACCTCCGGTTCAACGGAAAAGTGCCCGGCACTTCGCTCGGAGTCCGGCCCGTAAGAATGCACTTCAGTTACGACACCGAATTCGGCGCATACACGCCCGAGGCCTATGAACGTCTCCTGCTCGAAGCGATGGTCGGCGATGCGACATTGTTTATCCGCCGCGATGAAGTGGAAACCGCGTGGCAAATCGTGGATTCCATTCGCCAGGGCTGGCAAAACAGGGCGCTGACAAACCGGGAATTTTACGCTGCCGGAACCTGGGGGCCCATCGCCGCCGACGATCTGCTTGCCCAAAACGGCCACGCATGGCACGAACCGCAGGTTGTAAAAAGCTGAAAACTGACACGCTGGGACGCTGAAAACTGAAAAGCTGAAATTTGGAAGGACGAGTTACACGAGTCCCAAATCTTGACGGAAAAACGCTGAAAAGCTGAAAATCGGTAGGGCGCGTCACTCCGTTGCGCGCCGGGCAAAAGGATAGGGCGCGAGTTTCCACTTATCCTGAAAATCCTGTGAATTCTGTCAAAACTCCGAAAATCCGTGAAATCCGTGTAAAATAGTTTCAGCGCTCGAAGGAAAAACGCTGAA
>DASSNZ010000292.1:0-13420 GCA_035701135.1 Verrucomicrobiia bacterium | reverse complement strand
GAGTTGAGCGGCGACGCGATTCCAGGTGAGCGCCTGAACGTGAAAATCAGCGAACAAATAATTCGCGGTGTTCCCGTGGCGCGCGACCGCGACTTGCAGTTGAAAGCCAAAAGGCGAATCGTCGCCATCCGCAAATTCCGGGTCGTCCGAGTTCTCGTATTTTGCGAAATGGAAATGATCGTTGAAGGCGTATTTATCCGCGCATTCGGTTATGAACAACGTTTCTGATGGCGACGGAATCCGGGTGGTTTTCGAGTAATCGGGATTTCCGCCCGGCGCGGGCAGCAGAAAATCATTCAACGCGTAGCTGTAAGGCCGCGTGAGATTTTTATCTCGCGGACAACGCCAGAGATTTGTTCCGGCAGTGTACGGTTGCAATGTCGCGACCCACGATTCGTGTTCATGCTGCGAGCGCGGCATCGCGTCCTCATGATCATTTGCGTACAGCAGCGAAGCGACGCCAATTTGCTTGAGGTTGTTCAGACAAACGGTTGCCCAGGCCCGCTGTTTGGCTTTGCTTAACGCTGGCAACAGCAGGCTCGACAAGATCGCAATGATGGCGATCACCACCAGAAGTTCGATCAGCGTGAAACCACGCCTGTTAAATTTCATTGAATGTGCCGAAAGCGCCCGGCTTTCGGTCAGGGAAAAATTTTGTCATGCCGGATTTTGGGCCGGCGATTTCATTCCGGGCCAAACCCGGAATCGGACAGGAGGGAAATCACGCGACGCGTGGCGGGGGCGTGAGCGGAGCGCGCGTGAGCGAGAAAGGAATCGGTTCGGCCGCGCGGATGTTCCAAAAATATTCCGGCGCGGTGAAAATGAAAACGACCGGTGTGTAGGAAAATTCCAGTTTTTTCAGGTCCAGATTGAAGTCGGATTTTTTCTCGGATTTTTTTTCCGTGGAAATCCGTTTGCACAGGCAGCAGGGATGTTTGCCGTCGAACGTTTTCACCAGCGCCTCGCCGAATGAATCGGATTTCAGATTGCTGGCGAGCATTTGAGTCCATGCAACGGATTGCAGAATCGCCCAATGCGAGCCAATGGCGGCCAGCATGGCGGCAATCATTAAAATGCGACCCAATCGCGCGAACACGAAAAGACTGTCGGGAATAGCCCGCCAACTGTCAAGCGGAGCGCAATGTTCAGCTCAATATCGGATCGGAAAATCGAACGAAAAATTTGGACGGAAAAACTGCGAGGGAAAAACGGAACGAGGCGGAGAGGGAACATACCAGGATGGAAAACCTGTCGCGCGGACCGGCCTGCCATCCTGGTATCGTCGGATGGTTGGTTACTTCTTCTTTTTAGCGACTTTCTTCTTAGCTTTCTTTTTAGCTGCCACGCAACTCACCTCCGATCAATTTTTAGGGTTCATTCGAGTCTGTTAAATCAGAAAAAAATTTCCGTGGCTAGAACTATTTTCAAAAAATAAAAAAATAAAAACCGCGCTGAAAAAAATTTCAGCGCGGTTTGCAGAAAAAAATCTACCGAAAAAAATTATGCTCCAAACTTGTCGAACATTTTTGCGTTCGCCTGCATGAGTCGCAAAAGAAATTTCGCCTCGAACACGCCGAGCGAACCAATGTTCGCGCCGGTCTCGGTGAAACGTTCCAATTTGTCGGAACCGGAAAACGCCGAATGCAGCATCACCGGCTGCGGATGCCACGAATGACCTTTAATCGCGCACGGCGTGGAATGATCTCCGGTGATTGCGAGCACGTCCGGTTTTTTGCGCAACAGAATCGGCAGCGCGGCGTCAAATTCCTCAATCGCCTTTTTCTTCGCGGCAAAATTTCCGTCCTCGCCGGATTTGTCCGTGTATTTGTAATGAATGAAAAAGAAATCGTAATTGTCGTATTCCGCGACGTAGCGTTCGAATTGTTCCCGGATCGTTTGCGAGCCTTCGATTTTCGTCATGCCGACGAGTTGCGAAAGTCCTTTGTACATCGGATAAACGGCCAGCGCTGCGGGCTTGAGCAGGTAACGATCTTCAAACAATGGAATGTGCGGCTGATGCGCAATGCCGCGCATGAGAAATCCGTTCGCCGGTTTTTCTTTTGCAATAATCGGCAGCGCGGCTTTGTAAAATTCCGCGATGAGCTTCGCGGTTTTTTTCTGCTTCAAATTTTTCGGATCGCGCGGCGCGGCGGTCGGAATCGCAAAACCTTCGCGGTTCGGATCGGCATCGGTCAAAGGGCCTTCCAATCCTTTGCCGCGAAATACGACGACGAACCGATGTTCCTTGCCGGCTTTGATGATGATTTGCGTGTCGCCGATTTTTTTCACTTTCGCGGAAAGCATCGCGCAAAGTTTTTCACACGTTTCAGTGGGAATGCGCCCGGCGCGGCGGTCGGTGACAATGCCTTTGGAATCCAGCGTGGCGAAATTTGCGCGGGCGCAAACGTCTCCCGGTTTCAGTTCCAGCCCGAGGCCGAGCGCTTCAATGACGCCGCGTCCGACCTGGAATTCGAGCGGGTCATAACCAAACAAACCCAGATGGCCCGGTCCGCTTCCAGGAGTGATGCCGGGCGCGACAGGAATCATCCGGCCTTGCGCGGAATCTTTCGCGAGCGCGTCGAGATTCGGCGTCGCGGCTGCTTCGAGCGGGGTTAAATAATTCTGCTGGTGCGTGGCGAGATCGCCCAGACCATCGAGAACAATGAGCGCAAGTTTGGCGTTGGTTTTCAGCGTGAGTTCGGAATACAGAGCGTCGAGATTCATGATTGTGTCGTTTTCAAAAGAATTTTTCCATGCGAACAGCGCAACGGCTGATCACAAAAGATTTTGCGGCTCGCGCCCCGCAGCGTCAACGGGAATCCGGAAACACGTTCCCGCAGTTTCTTAGCTGGAACAATTCAGTTGAAATTGGGAGAGCGCCCGCCCCGGGCGCAATCAGCCGCGCCCTCGCGGCTGATTTGTGGCGTGAAATCGTCGAACCGTTTTGGTATTGAATTGCGCCGCAGTCTTCGGCGCGAGGGCGCGCCGAACCGCAGTCGAGGCGGCTGCACTCCCGGAAAAAAAACCTGAATCGTTTCGGGCAAATTTTCTTCGTGAAAATGCGCGACGTGAAAGCTGTTCAACAAAACGAAACGCGTCTAACATTCCGTCCGATGAAAGTCAGCGGATTCACGTTCGTGCGAAATGGAAACAAATTGGGTTATCCATTTGTGCAATCCATTCGCTCCATTTTGCCGATCATGGATGAATTCATTGTCGCTTTGGGACCGTCGAACGACGGAACCGAGGAGGCGTTGCGCGCGATTGATGATCCGAAAATCCGAATTATTCCGACGCAATGGAACGAGCGCATTCGCGGCGATTACAGCATCAAAGGCTTTATTTATGGCCAGCAGAAATCCATCGCGCTGTTCAACTGCACGGGCGATTGGGCGTTTTATCTGGAAGGCGATGAAATCGTCCATGAGGACGAGTTGCCGAAAATTCGCGCGGCGATGGAAAAATATTTGAACGACGAACGAGTTGAGGCGCTGGTGTTTGATTACCTTCATTTTTACGGAAATGCGAATACGTACGCGTGGTCGCCGCGATGGTACCGAACCGCGCCGCGGATTTTGCGAAATACGATTCCCGCGTGGGCGCCGAAAGGATTATTTTTCACCGTGCTCGAAACGCACAAAAAATCGCGTTACCCGCGCGCGGCGCACGCGGGCGCGACGATTTATCATTACGGCTGGGTGCGTCCGCAGGAGCAGATGAATTTGAAAACCGCGACGGTGGACAAAATCTGGAACAATAATCCGTCGCCGAAAATGGATTACGCGGAAATTGATCCGAAAACGCTGCGGCGTTTCGCCGGCACGCATCCGAAAGTGATTCAATCCTGGCTCGAGCCGGCGGACGGAATTTTCCAGGCAAATCCAAATCATCAGTTGAACCGCCGGGAAAAGAAGCATCGCATCATGCTGGCGCTGGAAAATGGATTTGGATTCCGCTTCAACAAAAAGCATTATCGGCGAGTTGGCTAACAGCCCGTTAAAAAACCATGGACACCGCCGCTGAGAGGATCTTTGGATTTGTGCGCGAAGCGACGAGGAAGCATATTCGCATGGATCTGCAACCGAGGAGCGACAAAGCACAAAACCAAAAAGATCTCAGCCCGAAGGGTTTCATCAAAAACCAGGCGGCGACTGCGTTGCTCCTCAGTCGAAGCCCCAGAAAGAAAGGGTATTCTCCATCGTGCGCCTTGTCGGCGCCCGGTTTTTGATGAAACGGCGGTATCCATAGTTTTTTAACGGGCTGTCAAGGCGGCATCTCGACAATTTTATGATTCACATTGCGACGGTTCATTTTCAAAGCGACCGATGGATTCCGATTCAAAAGTCATTTTTTGAAAAGCACATTAAAAATCCTTTTCGCGTTTACGCGTGGCTCAACGATGTGCCGCCGGTTCCCGCGAATACATTTTATTATTCCACTCGCGAACCGGTGAAAGCGCATTCGGTGAAGCTGAACCTTCTGGCCGACCTGATTTATTTCGATTCCAATCGCGACGACGACATTCTGATTTTTATTGATGGCGACGCATTTCCAATCGGGGACATCGAAACGTTCATTCGGGAAAAACTCGGAAAACACAAATTGATCGCCGTTCAACGGCTGGAGAACAACGGCGATTTGCAGCCGCATCCGTGTTTCTGCGCGACGACGGTTGGCTTCTGGCGCGCAATCCGGGGTGATTGGAATGAAGGTTACGAATGGAAAAATAAAAGCGGCCAAATCACAACGGACGTCGGCGGGAATTTATTGAAGTTGCTTCGTGAAAATAAAATCGAGTGGCTCCCGATTTTAAGAAGCGGCGGGCTGACTGAGCGCCCGGTGCTTTTCGGAATTTACGGCGGATTGATTTATCATCACGGAGCTGGATTTCGAAATCCCGTGACGCGCGGCGACATGGCCAAAGCGCAGGTCAAACTGATAGACAAGATTAAAGCGGTGCTGCCGTCGCGACGCTGGAAAACGATGCGGCGCAGAATTGTTGCGGAAAATAAAATTGTGAGCGAACAGATTTTCAAAGAAATCGAGCAAAATCCGAATTTCTTTGAAGAACGTGCTGCGCCCGGGTTTTCCGGGACGCGCAAAGCGGTTGCATGATTTCGCGGCGGCTTACGCCGAAGCCGCGAGGTGATGCTCCAGACCGCGTTCACATCGCGAGCATTGCCCGGCGAAAGAATTTTCAAGCAGTTTGATATTTTGGATCAGACCGGAGCGGTCCGCCGGCGGATGCCACAGGTGATAACACATGGCGCGGCCGCGGACATCCAGCCAGCGCACGCCGGAGTTGATCAGGCGCAAAGCCAGTTCGGAATCCTCGCGGCCCCAGCCGACGAATTCCTCGTTGTAGCCGTTAACTTTGATCAAATCGTCGCGCCAGATTCCGAGATTGCACCCGCGCACGCCGCGCAAATCCCAGCGGATTTTCGTGAACGGCGTCGGCCAGCGAAATACGTGTTTCCAACCCTGAATCTGGCCGGACAGAAACGCCCGGAGCCGGCCCGTGAAAAAATTTTCAACGCCGAAATATACGGACGCTTTCTGGCCGATGAACGAGCGGTGCGCCTGAATGTAAAAACCTCTCCGCGCCAGCTTGCGATGGTCCGCGGCGAATTTCGGATGCGGCACCGAATCGCCGTCGAGAAAAATCAAATAATCATTTCGCGTCTGGGCGATGGCGGCGTTGAGAATTCGCGAACGGCGGAAGCCTTCATTTTTTTGCCAGACATGAATGGCGCGAATGTTTTGCCGGCTTTTCCATTCTTCAAAAACGATTCGCGTTTCGTCGCCCGAACCGTCGTCAGCCAGCACCAGTTCGTCGCAATCCAGCAACTGGCCGGTAAGCGCGTTCAGAACCCGGCGCAAATATTCGGGTTGGTTGAACGTGTTGATGACGATTGATAAAGTCGGTTTTCCCGCTTTTATTCGTCGTAATTGCACTGTGTCAGATGTCATGCGTCAAGGAAATCGTAATGCCGGCGCGCGGCGAGCATCGCCGGGAGTGTTGAATTATCAAAGGAATATCCCAGCATCTCAATGTCGTCGGCGTAAAACCGGGCGACGATCCGCCGCGTTTCGTCAGTGTAATAGTCCCGATAATCTTTTTTCCGGGATAAATTGCGGTTCAATTCAAGCAACGGCGGATTGACGTTGAGCCGGCGGCACACGTATGAGAAATCCTCCTCCAGGTTTTCGAAGTAACCGAGAAAATCCACGCCCGGTTTTCCCCTGGACAGACAAATGAAATCGGATTGCGGACGAAAATGGGGAAACGCGCGAATTTCTTTTCGCTGGATCCCGTTGCGCACGAATGCGTCAAAATCGGCATAAGGCGACAAGTTTTTGTCCGACCATTTTTTATCCGAGACCGTCAGTCCTCCTTTTTTGAGAAAATGAAAGGCTGAAACCAGCTTGTCCCAGGGGTTTCTCACGAAACTGAATTTGAAATATTCGGAAAATTCGCGCGGGCCAAACATGATCTGAAATCGTTTCAAGGTATGGTGCGCGCCCGAAACGTTTCCGAAAAGACTGCGGCTGACGGAAATTCCGGCGCATTTTGGAATGTGAACGAAAATGCAGCGATGCACATCAAACGGCACGCAGGAATGGTTGTCCGGCATGGGACGCGTGCGCTGTTCCTGAAAGCGATTGAACTTCGCGGGGCGAACGCACTGAAGATAAAGCCGGTAGAGATAGTGCCGGGCGTATTGAGAGGACGAGTAATTTATTTTTTGAACCATTTTTTATTTTTGCCGCGCTGGTTTCGCTTTCAGTGATTGAACGGCTCCCGCGTGAGCAGGCCACGCGAGAGACAATGTCAGTTTAGCAATATCCTAATTTTTTCATCCATTGATTTTTGCGGGCGTAAAAAACCAAATCCTCGTGCTCGTTATCCATGAACCTCGCGGTGCGCGTGCGGTCCGCATTGGATTCGATTCTCGACCGGAGAGACAAGCCCGTGAAATCTTCCAGTTTTTCCACTTCCATTTTATCGCAAAATACCAGCTTCTCGAATTGAATCGTCAGCATTTGCGCGCCCAGCACGGATTCGAACGAGAACGCCTGCGCCACATATTTTTCCCAAAGATCCAATCCGGCTGTTTTGGTTTTGAGCGCCTCGTGACGCACGCCGCCGCTCTTTTTTTTGTTTCTTTTGTAAAGACTCAGGGCCACATCCATGCCATTGCGGTAAATATGAATAATTTTCGCCTGCGGAAAAACTTTGAGCCAGCAGTCCAACGTGAACGTATTTCGTGGGTCCTTCCAGCCCCAGGCGCCGCCAGCCATCAGTCTGAAAAGTTGGGCGGGATGGGATTGCGCCCTGACATAACGCGCGATCAGTTGGGAGGACGAAAGGCGGATTTTGTCGGACCCGGTCGGGACTCCGGGAAAGAGCCAACTCAATCCATTTTGATGAAGCAGTTGATCATTGATTTGCTGGAAAAAGTAAGATTCCTGATTTCGTCGCCAGTCGTTCCCCATAAAAACTCCGGCCGAATGCAATAATCCCGACAACATTGAAGTGCCGGAACGGTGCATCCCGATGACGATGTGCGGTTGAGAAAAAAAATTTTGGATCACGAGTTCAACGAATTCGGCATTGATTAAAACCGTCGCTCCCGTTTCTCGCCATCGGGCAAAATCCCCATTGACTTGAGCGAAACAGAATGGCCGGATTCGTTAATTCAGGAGCAAAACACATTTTAATTCCTGCCAGAATATCAGCGCCAAATCGCTCCCGCAAGCATTGGCGTTCTGCAATGTTATGTTGCCGAGTTACCTCAAATAAATGTTGATGAGAGGGAGAGGATTGGAAAAGGGCAGGAAGCATATCGCTGCTTCACGGAAAAATGTTGCTCGAAATTAGGGCAATGCGAATAGACGATAAGATGAAGAATGGTTTTTAGACTAAATAATGAAAAAATAGCTGCAATCGTTTTTGATTCTTTGATTTGGCGATGTTCTCTTTTGCGGAAGTTTGCCCGCGTTAAGGCGCCCTTAGACAAATGGTCTGCGCCGTTTCGAATTCATCGCTGGGTTCATTGTGAACCGGCAGATGAATCCCGGTTAACGAGTAGCGAGCGAGTTAAACGCGGTTTCTGTCGAATTCTGGTGCCGTAATCCGGTCCAGCCCGGTTTTACGGATACTTTTACTGACAGTTGGCGTTTGTCTCGTCGCAACCTTTTGGAAATCCTCCACTTGGAAGTGGAGCCAATGGCCGGGATTGAACCGGCGACCGACGGTTTACGAAACCGTTGCTCTACCACTGAGCTACATTGGCGTCCTGAACGCGAGAATTTCGCGCATTTTAAAATGTCACAGTTTCGGCACAAGAAAAGTGCTTTTGCCTGATGACACTCGACGGGAATAGCAAAACCGCTTCCTTGCGCTTCGTCAAGAATTTCGAGCGGAAATCCGCATTCTTAAAGAAGCCGGACTCCAATTTCTAAAAGGAGAATCGAATGCTGTCGCTATTCCGCGGGAGAAATTTTCATCAGCTCCACCCAGCGGACAAAGCCCACGTGCAAGCTTATTTCAACGCATTTAATTCTTCCGGCGTCCAAGGCACCGTGCGATTTCCAACTTCCTTCTTCACAGCCTCAACTTGGGCTGCCGTGATGGGTGAGGCTTTGTTCCCCCACGAGGAACGAATATAACTCAGAACTGCTGCTAAATCAGATGGCGAATAAGTCGCGCCCATCGCCGCCATGGTCAAACCAGTATAAGTATTACCTTTTACCGTGATTGTTCCTGTCAAGCCGTATAATGGAATTCGAATCATGTGAGCCGGATTTCCTTGGGCCCATTCGGAACCTGCTAACGGAGGAGCTTGACCGGGTTTTCCCATGCCGTCCACGCCATGGCACAAGGCACAATTACTCTCAAACAATGCTTTTCCATGCGATAGATCTATTCCTCCACGAACCGGTTGATACGCTTCAACTTCCGCAATGGATTTATAGGGCGCGTAAACCTGTTTGTTGAACCAGCCGCCGTTTTCGTCGAAGTAAATTCCGCCCCAGTATAAAAGCAAAACCATCAGGACAATCAGCCACACCGGAACTGTCGCGCCGCGCGCGCCGGGTTCAGGCGAACCGGGCGTGTTGGAAACAGATTGATGTGTCGGGGAACTCATTTTGCAGGTGCGTTCGTGGAGCCGGTCGCCGCCGTCGCTGCGGGAGTATTCGTCGCGGAAGAATTGTTTGCGGCAGGCGGCGGCGTCATGGGCGCGACAAATAACGGAGTTTCCGCGCGACGGCTCAAAAGATAGGCAACGAGAGCTTTGGCTTCAGGTTTTGGAATAATTTCGCTGACCGCAGGACCATTGTTTTTCGCGGGATCAAAAAATTCGCCGGAAGCGTTGAGAAGAATCGCGTCGCCGCTCGCGCGTTGGCCGGGTTCGAGTTTTCGTTCCTCAAATAAAAATTTGTAAGCGGGCATCGGCGAGCCGCTCACTTCCGCGGCAGGCGAGTAGAGATGGCGCAACTGCCAGTTCCCGTCCGGCAATCGCAGAGCCACGTTCGCAAGATCGGGACCGACGCGTTGGGAACCGGGAAAAACGGTGTGTTCGTAAAGGTAATCGGCGGCGACGGTTCGTCGCGTTCCCCATCCGCGCGCGATGTCCGGCCCGAGCGGTTGCAATTCGACCGAGGCTTTTGCGCCCGCGCCGTTCAGCGCGGTCACAGCGGCTTTGGCCCGTTCAACCGTGGTATCGCGCAAAAGAATTTTGGGCGCACCCGAGACATTTACCTCGTCCGCATTTGTCACTCCAACATTTGCTTTCAGCAACGCTTCGACAACAGCGGTGGCATTCGTTCCGGCGTCCGAAAGCAAAACGTTTACCGCCGTGCCGTTTTGCCGCACCTGCTGACTGTGACAATAGACGCAGCCGTTTTCGCGATAAACTTCGAGTCCCTGATTCGCCAAACCGGGAAGCGCCTGCGGATACATTTCAGCGGTGTTCACCGTGTTCGTCGCCTGTTGTTCGCGGCCAATCTGGACCTGCGGCGTCAGCACGAAACCAAACCATGACGCGGACAATCCGAGAAACGCGGCGAGAAATATCAGCGGGCCGTAATTCATGATTTCGCCTCCGAAGGTTTCAATTCCGCCGTGGCCGCTTCATAAACCGGAACGAAATGTTTTTTGTGATAACGCACGGAAAGCGCGATGATGTTGATCAGCAAAAGCAAATGGCCGAGAAGAATGAAGAGTTCGCCTACGGAACTGGCTTTCAGAAACGGCAGCATTCCTTTTGCGGTCTCGATGAACGAAACTTGCGGATTGCTCAGTTTGGTTCCCTGAATTACGCCGCCAATCGCCATGGGCAGCACGAGAACAATTGTTCCGATTGCCGCCAGCCAATAATGCGCTCGCACCCATTTTACAAATGGCCATTCCATCCCGGTGACCAGCGGCACGATGTAATAGATCGCCCCCAACATGGTGAGCGAGAAGAAGCCGTAAACGTTCAGGTGCCATTGCGCGGTGGTGAACCAGGTGAAATGCAGGACGGAATTGATGTCGGGAATTGCCGCCGCAATGTTCATCAGCCATGCCACGACGAACGCCGCAATGCCGAACGCGAAAAATTTTCCCGAGGGCGGATTGCTCGTTTGCGAACAGCCGTAGCCGACGGTTTTGTAAACATTCACGATTACCGCCAGAACCGTGATGATCGTCAACACCGTTGCAACCGTGCTGACGGCCGGAATCCACGCCGGGACCGGCGCGCTGTTCGGAATGCCGCTCCAGCTTGCAAACAAGATCAACGTCCAGAACGTCAACAGCGCCAGATATTGGCTGTGCAATTTCCGGTTCATCAGCAGCGGAATGAAATAAAAACTCGCCGCCAGTCCAACAAACACGAGCCAGACGTTTTGAAGATTCGCCGAAAACCACCAGGCCACAATCGCCTGCGTGATGCCGCGAACCGGCGTTCCGCCCAGCAGCAGCATTGCCGTGGAGTAAATCCACGCGAACCAGAACAGGGCCGCCAGGAAAAACCATTGCGGCGATTCAAGCCGCCGTTCGCGCCGCGAATGCAGTGTGGTTGCCGCGCAGATTCCAATCAGCAAATAACCGAGAAACAAAAACACCGCCGCGTATCCCGGCATTTCCAAAGCTTCAAATCCGGTGCTGTTGCCGAGAAAAATTTCAAAAATGCCGACCAGCACACCGAGATTCCACAGGCTCCCGCCAATCGCAATGACAAGCGGCTGAGCAACCCGGGTATTTCCAAGCCGCGCCAGAATCCAGAGCGCGACGCCAAGCCCGGCTTGAATTCCAAATCCGTAAAGCAAGGCATTGGTCGCCACCGGATGAACGCGGCCATAAGTCAGAAACGCCGTGTTCGAGAGAAAATTCGGATCGTGG
The DNA here is from genome assembly GCA_035701135.1 of Verrucomicrobiia bacterium. Taxonomy (GTDB): domain Bacteria; phylum Verrucomicrobiota; class Verrucomicrobiia; order Limisphaerales; family DASXHY01; genus DASXHY01. The sequence continues at coordinate 2,028 of DASSNZ010000292.1, read as the reverse complement.
AATTTGACCGAAGCCATCAGGCCGAACACCGACGCAAGGAAAAGCCAGATCGCGGCGCTGACGAACAGCACGAACAACGGAACGCGACACGACACGTCCGTTTCGGAAATCGAAATGGAACTGTTTCCGTCCGCGAGGGGCGATGTGCTGCGGTTCGCGTTCATCAAATCGGCCACGGCTTACTCGAAAGGACTTGGTTTTGCCGGCGCGGGCGGCGGGACGGCGGTGGCTTTTTCGACCCGCGCAATCAGATTGGAACGACCCACGGCAGGATTGCGCCATTCGCTTTCCATCAGTTTCATAGCGTCTTCGATGGGAAGGCGGACGACGCCTTTGGATTGGTCTATCCAGCCGACATGCGTGAGCGCTTCGGTTTCGGCGGCGCGCATTTCGGTAAAGGCCTTGGCGCGTTCGGCGGCGCGATCGGCGTTCAGCGGCGGCGCCTGCGTGTAATGGAGCATCGCCCAGACCAGACCGGCGACAATGGCAAACGCGCCGATGATCGCGATGACGTAGGCGGTTGCGCCGACGTAATTGGTGTTGTTCGTTTCCGAATTCATTGGCTTATTTTCCGTGATCGCGTTTCGGCGAGCCGGTCATATCGTCAGTCTGATCCAATTCACCGCCCGAAATCTGCGTGGGCGTGGAGTAGGGATGTCCCATTGCTTCGGCAAGGCGCGGATCCTTGATCGGATAAGGCGCGGAAGCCGCGAACTTGGCGAGGAACGCTTTTGCGAGAATGCCTAACATGAAAGCGATGCACGCGAAATCCAGCCAGATCCATTGCCACGGAAATCCATTCGGGTGCTGAACCGGATGAACATTGAACGCGATGTCAAAATATTGCATCAACCAGACCCAAAAGCCGAGCGCGGTCATGTAAGGAAAAATGCTCTTCACGTCAATTCGCAGCAGCGCCAGAAACGGCACGAAGAAATGACCGAAAATGATAATCATTCCAATTGCAAACCAGGAGCCTTGCTCGCGAATCACGTACCAGAACGTCTCCTCGGGAATGTTGCCGTTCCAGATGATGAAATATTGCGCGAAATGGATGTAAGCATAGAACACGGTGAACGCGAACAACAGCGAGCCGATGTAGTAGAATTGATGCTCGTGCAGCACCTCGGTCAGAACGCCCTGCCGTGTGAGAATCATCGTAATTACATAAGCCAGCGCGAGCATCGTCCAGGCGCAACCGGCGAAATAATAAACGCCGTACATCGTCGAGAACCAATGATATTGCATCGCTTTCATCCACATGATCGCCCCGAGCGTGACCGTGACGGCGAACGCAAAAATGCCCCAATAGGAATACGAGCGCATTTTGTAGGTTGGGAGCGAGCCGCCGGTTTCGTCCTGTTTTAATGACCAATAACGCAGGCGATTTGTCAGCAGCCACCAAACTCCGAAAACGCCAATTGCAACGAGATAAAAGCCGGTCATTGTGAACAATGGCTGTTTCGCGGCGACGGATTCATCCAGCGGTTTGACCGACATCCAGGAATACAGGTATTTCCCGAGCAACGCGATGGGAATGAAGAACAGCGCCAGGTACGGAAATATCAGCGACGCGATGTGTTCGCAAAAACGGCGGATCGGAACGGACCATCCGGCATCAAACAAATGATGCATCAAAACAAGAAACAACGCGCCGAGACAAATGCTCAGGCAAAACATGAACGCCAACAGCCACGACGCTGCGAATTGCTCGCGCTTCAAAAAGAAGCCCAGCAATGCCAGCGCGCCGCCTACGACGATCATCAGCGTCGGCACGGGCCGCCATTTGGATAAATCCAACGGCGGCTGATTGTCAGGTTTGGTATGCAAACTCATAGTTACTTTTTCAAAGCGGACCGCAAATCCTGCGGCACATCATCAATGGTCGCCACCTGGCTCAGTTGCAAAGCGCGCAGATAAGCGATGATTGCCCAGCGGTCCTGCACCGGCACATTCGGACCGTAAGCGCCCATGAGATTTTTGCCATGGGTAATCGTATTGAAAATTTCGCCGTCCGGCAGTTCGACA
>DASSNZ010000291.1:0-5374 GCA_035701135.1 Verrucomicrobiia bacterium | reverse complement strand
TCATTGCATGGTTTCGGGCGATAAACTCGGCGAAATGGGCAAGCCTTTCGTGATGGAATACAAAGGCCAGGAAATCAAACTTTGCTGCAAGAACTGCAAAAAAGATTTCGATAAAAATCCGGCCAAATACATCAAGAAAATAAAAGAGGCCGAGGCAAAAGCCAAATCCGGCAAAACCGAAAAATCCGCCAAATAAAATCGAATGGCGGAAACGCGGTAATCGCGAACCCAAAAAATGAAAACAGCGCTGGCAATTCTTTGCAGTTTGTTGCTGGCCTGCGCATTTTCTCCGGCGCAATCGAGGGCGGGCGCTAATGCGCCGAAAGCGTGCTGCTGCGCGGCGAGTTGTTGCGTTGCGAAATCATTGCCGGAGCAAACGCCGGTTTCCGCCGCACCGGTTTCCTCTTCCGTTCAAAATCTCGCCGCATGTATTCCGGCTTTTCTCGCGTGGATTCTTCCCGCGAATACGACTGCGAAAACTTTCTCCGCTTTTTCCGAAATTTCTTCTTCTGATACAATTCCGCTCTACACGCGGAATTGCGTCCTGCTGATCTGATCCAATTCGTCCCAACGCCCGCAGTGTGTACCGCGCAGGCGCATTGCGGATTTTCCCGTCGTTTCCCGCGCGAAATTGGATTGGATCAGTATGAAAAAAAATTTTGCATTAACTCTTTTGCTTTCGTCGTTTGCGGTGAACTGGTGCGCCGCGAGTGAAGCGACGAATGTTGTTGTCATCTCGCCGGAATATCTCTCCGCGCTGGCTGCCGAAATGCGGACGAATCTTCCATCGCTTCAGGCCGCCGATGCGCGCGCCGATGCCGCGAAAGAAAATGTCCGCACGATTTCCACCTGGGAAGACCCGACGGCGCGAATTGGTTTTATGGGCGCGCGCGAAGAGATGCGCGCCGATGAAGGCGATGTGATTTACGGTGTGGAGGAAAAACTTCCGCTGTTCGGCAAACCGGAATCCGCCCGGCGCGTGGCGCAAGCGGAATTGGCGATGGAAAATGCGAACACCGATTATCAATTTCAGGTTTCCCGCGCCGACCTGGCCAAATTGCTTTTCGCCGCCGCGCTCGCAAATCAGAACGTCGTTATCGCGGAACAGGACCTTGGATGGCTTGATCTTGCCGTCCAAACCGCCGATGCGAAATATCGCGCCGGGCAGGCCACGCTCGTCGAATTGCTGCTGCTAAAAAACGAGCGCGCGAAACGCACGACCGAATTGGAAACCGACCGCGAAGAACTCATGCATCGTCACGTCGCGCTGAATCGAATTTTAAATCGCAGTCCGCATTCGCCGTGGCCGGATCTGGAATTGCCGCCGCTCGCCGGTCCGGTTTCGTTCAGTTCGCGCCTCGTGGAGCTTGCTTTCAATCACGAACCGAAACTCCGTGTTCTGGAACGGCAGACTCGACGCGCCGAAGCGGCTTTGGACGCGACGCGACGCGAGCGTTTTCCAGACGTGAATGTCGGACTCGAAGCGCGCAATTTTTCCGGCGACGGCAGCGTGCGCCAGGGAATGCTCGTGTTGAGCATGAATCTGCCGTGGGCAAACCGGGAAAAATATCGCGGCGCGATTCAGCGCGATCAGGCGAATCTCAAAGCGGCGGAACTGGACGCCGTGGATTATCAGGCATCGCTTCGCGAAACAATTCACGAACTCACGTTGAAAATTGATGCCGCGCGGCGAAACGCGCTTTTGTATCGCGACGAAATTCTCCCGCGCAGTCAGTCGGCGCTGGAAAGCTCGCGCGCCGGATGGGAAGCAAGTCAAAGTCCGTTTCGCGACATGCTCGACGCGCGGCGAATGTTGCTCGACGCACGGTTGAGTTATGCCCGCGCGATTTCCGAGCAGTATCAATTGCTTTCCGAACTGGCATTGCGATGCGGCCTGGAAAATTTCAGCGGATTGGAGCGAATGGAGCAGGAGATTGGCGAAGCCATCCGTTCAAAAAGCGATTTGTCAGGCAAATAATTTCAAGCTTATGAAAAAAATTTCCATTGTTGTTCTCGTCGTGATTCTTGGCGCGGCGGCATTTTTCGCCGGTTGTTCCAGGGAAAAAAAATCGCCGGTCGTGAACGCCGGCAAGACACTTTACACCTGCGCCATGCACCCGCAGGTGATTCAGGATCATCCGGGCAATTGTCCGATTTGCGGAATGAAACTCGTGCCGATTCGCAATTCGACTGGCGCAGGTTCCAACGCGGATTCCGCCGTCATCGAGATTGATCCGGTTACAATTCAAAACATGAACTTGCAAACGGCCGTGGTGACGAACGGGCCGTTGCGGCGGATTGTGCGGTCTGTTGGCGCTGTGGATTTCAACGAGTCTTCGGTTGCCGACGTGACGACGAAATTCAAAGGCTGGATTGAAAAACTTTACGTCAGCACGACCGGCGAAAAGGTGCATCGCGGCGAGCCGTTGTTTGAAATTTATTCTCCCGAACTTTACAGCGCGCAGGTGGAATATCTTCTCGCGCTTCGCCAGAGCGGAGAAACGAACGGCGTTGATCCGGTTCAATCCAGCGCGCTGACCAAGCTGCAATTTTTCGACATTTCGCAGGAACAAATTGCGGAATTGAAAAAAACGAAACAGCCGAAAAAGGCGCTTCAGGTCACCGCGCCGTCCGACGGGTTTGTGATCGAAAAAAATGTGGTCGAAGGGCAGATGGTGGATGCCGGAGCGAAATTATATCGTCTCGCCGATCTCGGAACGGTCTGGGTGATCGCGCAAATTTACGAGCAGGACCTCGCGTTGCTGCGGCTCGGGCAGGAAGCGACGGTGAAAATTTCGTATTTGCCGGATCGCGAATTCCGCGGCCGCGTCACGTACATTTATCCGACGATTGACGAGAAAACGCGCACGGCGAAAGTGCGGATGGAATTTCATAATCCCGGTTATTTTCTCAAGCCCGGAATGTTCGCGACTGTCGAGTTGCGCTCCGAACTTGCGCCATCGGTTTTGCTTGTGCCGGATGTCGCGGTGCTCCGGAGCGGAGAAAGGAACACGGTTTTTGTCGCGCTGGGCGGCGGAAAATTCGAGCCGCGCGAAGTCGTTCTCGGTCCGCGCGCGGAAAACAACAAGTACGAAGTGCTCAGCGGATTGAGCGAAGGCGAACGCGTGGTCACTTCCGCGCAGTTCATGCTGGATTCGGAAAGCCGACTTCGCGAGGCGGTTCAAAAAATGACGCGCTCCGGCGATTTGAATGTGATGCAACACGCCGTCGCCGCGCCCGCGGTTATTCATTCGCATCCGGCCGAATCCTCCGGCGGAACGAACATCGTTGCCTACATTTGCCCGATGCCGGAACACGTCGCGATTCGTTACGATCATCCGGGAGTTTGTCCGATTTGCGGGATGACATTGGTTCCGGTCAGCCAGACGACGCTGGATAAAATTCAACCCGGCGGCGAGGTGGAATATTACGTTTGCCCGATGACGGATGCCTGTCCGACGCCGGGCCACGGCGCGGTTCATTACGATAAACCGGGAAAATGTCCGGTTTGCGGAATGACATTGATTCCGGTGATGAAAGCGCGGAGCGAAACCAATTCGGCGGTTTCTATGCCGGCGCATCAACAATGAAAACCAAATTCGAAATCCGAATGCCGAGTTCCGAAAGAGGTCCGAATACCGAAGCGCGAAACAGTTTTTCGCGCGCGTTCATTCGCGATTCATCGTTTGGATTTATTTCGGACTTCGATTTCAGGATTTCGGATTTTTCCTTATGCTCACTCGAATCATAGATTTTTCGCTGAAGAACAAGTTCGTTGTTCTGCTTGGCGTGATCGCGCTCGTGTGCGCGGGAATTTATTCCGCCCGGAATATTCCGCTGGACGCGATTCCCGATCTTTCGGACGTGCAGGTGATTATTTATACGGAATCGCCCGGGCAGGCGCCGCAAATTGTGCAGGACCAAATCACGTATCCGATCACGTCGAAAATGCTTTCGGTGCCGAAAGCCAAAGCGGTGCGCGGGTATTCGTTTTACGGATTTTCGTTCGTGTATGTGATTTTTCAGGACGGAACCGATCCGTATTGGGCGCGCAGCCGCGTTCTGGAATATCTCAGCAGCATCAGCAGCCAGCTTCCAAAAGGCGTCACGCCATCGCTCGGGCCGGACGCGACGGGCGTCGGCTGGGCGTTCATGTATTCGATCAACTCGACCAATCGCAGCCTTGCCGAATTGCGCTCGATGCAGGATTGGCATTTGAAATATCAACTCGCGTCGGTCGAAGGCGTTTCTGAAGTGGCGTCCATCGGCGGATTCGTCAAGCAATATCAAGTCACTGTGGACCCGACGAAATTGCGCGCGTACGGCGTCACCATCAATGAAATCGCCGAAGCGATCAAACGCAGCAATGGCGAAGTCGGCGGACGCTCGATTGAAATGGGCGAAAAAGAATTTGTTCTGCGCGTTCGCGGATACATCGAAAACCTCGACGATCTCCGAAAAGTCGCGATCAGCGTGGGGGACAAAGGCGTGCCGATTTTGCTGGGCGAAGTCGCCGACGTGCAGCTTGGACCGGACATGCGGCGCGGCATCGCGGAGTTGAACGGCGAAGGCGAAACCGTCGGGGGAATTGTCGTGGTGCGCTACGGCGCGAACGCGCGAAAGGTGATTCTTGATGTGAAAAAACGCCTTGCCGAAGCAATGAAAAGTCTTCCGCCGGACGTGACCTGCACCGTTGCGTACGATCGGACGGCGTTGATTGACCGCGCGGTTCATACGCTTCAGGAAAAATTGATCGAGGAATGCGTTGTCGTCGCGCTGGTTTGCCTTGCGTTTCTCCTGCATCTGCGCAGTTCGCTGGTGGCGATTCTCATTTTGCCGATTGCGGTGCTGGGTTCGTTTGTCGTCATGTTCGGGCAGGGAATCAGTTCCAATATCATGTCGCTCGGCGGAATTGCGATTGCGATTGGCGCGATGGTGGACGCGGTGATCATCATGATTGAAAACGCCCACAAACATCTGGAGCGCGATCGCGGGAAAAAGCCGCATTGGGAAATCATTCGCGACGCGGCGGTCGAAGTCGGACCAACGCTGTTTTACTCGCTGCTCGTCATCACGGTTTCATTTTTGCCGGTGTTCACTTTGCAGGCGCAGGAAGGGCGATTGTTCAAGCCTTTGGCGTTTACGAAAACGTATTCGATGGCGTTCGCCGCATTGCTTTCGATTACGCTCGCACCGATTCTGATGGGCTGGTTCATTCGGGGAAAAATTCCGGCGGAGGAAAAAAACCCGATCAACCGTTTTCTCATCTGGACATATCACCCGCTGTTGGATTTTGTCATTCGGCATCGCAGGGCGTTGATAGCCTGCGCGGCCGCCCTGGTCGTTTGGGTTTTTCTTCCGTGGAACCGGTTGG
>DASSNZ010000290.1:0-15857 GCA_035701135.1 Verrucomicrobiia bacterium | reverse complement strand
CATATCGCAGGCGTCGCTGATCGCCTTTTGCCTCAAAGCTTCTTTATCGGCGTATTCAAATTCAACGCCGCCAAATCGGACTTCCTGCCATGAATCCACCGCGCCTGCGGCGGCCTGAAATTCCTTTTCATCCTGGACCGCAACCCGCATGACATTCTCCACGCGGTAGCTTTTCGCCTTGTCGCCGAACAAACCGAATTTCGGTGTGGACGAAAATTTCGAAGCCTGGATTCGATCCGACGGAATACCTTGCTTCCGCAAAAAATCCGCAACCTTGTTTCGCATTTCCGCATTCTGCCGCAACGCGTCCTGCAACGATTTGTTTTCAGTCACAATTCCAAGGCTCAGAATAGCGCGGTGCGCCGGAACTCTCACTTCCGCCTCGCCTGCCACACTCGTTGTTTTGGAAATGCCATTGAGAAAGTGAGTTAATTCTACGGCTGTTCCGCGAATCTCAGGTTCCGCGAATGCGGAGCAACAAAGGAACGAAATCAAACCAACGACAAATATCCGGCGCATAATTTTCTTTCAGGTTAAAGGTTTCCATTCGGCTTCAAAGAATCCCACGAAGCTCCGGCGCATTGAAGAAAAATTTCAATCCAGCAAAACCGGGCGCATTCCGTTCCGCGCGGATTCCATGCACGCGTCCAGCACCTGCTGTGTTTTCAACGCGACCTCAGGCCAGTCTTCGTTCAGTTTTCCCGAGCGCGCCTGATTGGCGAAATTGCGGAACATCGCGGAATCCTGCGCGACAAATTTGCTGTCGCTGTGGTCCGATTCGCAATCGCAGCATTTTACGCGCACTTCATGCCGGTTCCATTCAAACGCCGGCTCGTGAATGCTGAACGGATGAACGAAATCGGCAATTCGCAAATTCCCTTTCTCGCCGCTGATGTCCACCCATTGCTGATTTTCAACAAGGAACGAACAATAAAATCCGGCCGAAGTATCGTCGTCAAAAATCAGCTCGCCGGAAAAATCCGTCGGCGCGGGCGCGGGACTGGAAGCGTTGCCGCGTTGCGAAAGAATGCGTCCGGTAACTTCGCGCGGCTGTTTCCAATTCATCGTCCACAAAGCGATCCGAATGCAATACCAACCGAGATCTCCCAGACATCCGGTCGGCTCCAGTTCGCTGTGCAACCGGATGTTCGCGCCGAAAAATTCAGCCGTCGCGCGAAATGTGAAAATGGACGTGATGCGTTTCACCCGGCCGATGCCAGCGCCGTCATCGAGCAATTCGCGAACGCGATTCAGCCGCGGATTGTGCATGAACATGACGCCGTCCATGAATTGCACGCGATTTTTGCGACATGCTTCAATCATTTCCCGAACGTCCGCCGCGCGAAGGCCGCAGGGTTTTTCGCATAAAACATGTTTTCCAGCCGACGCCGCGCGAAGCACCCATTCCTTTCGCAATCCGGTTGGAAGCGGAACATAAATCGCGTCCACGTCCGGCGACGCGATCAATTCCTCGTAACTGCCTAACATTTCCGGCTCAGCATCGAATGGCAATTCGCCCTGGCATTCCCGAACGAAATTCCGACTGCGCCCGATGTCACGGCTGGCGACGGCGCTGATGATTGAATTGCTGCTGTCGCGAATTGCGCGCCAGTTTTTTCGCGCGATTCCCGCCGTGCCTAAAATTCCCCAACGCATTTTTTTCATAAAATTTTCGTCGCTTCCTTCACGCGTTCCAAAATCACGTCCGCGATGCGCGGATCGGTTCCAACGGCGGACGCGTACCAGACGAATTTGCCGTGGCGCTCGGTTGGATTCCGCCAGGCCGGCTGGCCGGTCGAAATTCTCTCGCGAACAATCCGCTCCGGCTCGCCCAGAAGAATCGGAATGTCCTCGCGCGTGTGCATTCCGTCACTGATAAAAAACGGAACCACGACAATATTCCTCGTCCGCGCCCGTTCATAAACTTCCGAAATGCGCGGCGATTCCTCCATGAAAACGGCGTGAACGGCGGCATATTCATTCAACGCGCCAAGCGATGCTGCCTGGTGCTCGACGGCTTTTCGCGAATTCTCGTTTTGCTCCGTTCCGTGTCCGGCGATAAACAGCGTAATGTCCTTCGGCCTGGGCGCGCGCGGAAACGGAAATTGCGCCGTGACTTCCCGGGCGCGCGCCAGCAGCACAGCCGTCATACTTTCATGCGTGCCGACGGGTTTGCAGTAGATGAATTCCGAGTTTTGGATTTTGAGTTTAGATTTTTCCGCAAATCCAAGTTCGCGCGGAATCACGTCGTCGCTGAAAAATCCTTCGCTGATGAAAAGAGGCACGACGAAAACGCGTTTTGCCGAAATGCTCTTCAAAACTTCGCGCGCCTGCGGTTCCTGTTTCCAAAACGCCTCGCGCACTTCGGCGAATAAATTCCGACGCCGCAATTCCGCGGCGTGCTGAAAAACAGGCGCGGAGGAATCGGCATTTTTCGTCGAGCCGTGGCCCAGAAGAACGAGCGCGGCGTCTGTAAAAATTTCGTTCGGCACGGCTGTTGGTTTAACCGACGGAAGTTGGAATCGCAAGCCACACGAATCCATCTCCGGGCCGCTTCGCCCGATTGCTTGTCCGTAAAAGTTCGGCTTGAAAATCCGTAATCCCCCGTGTTTTCTTGGGTGCCTTTTTGTGCTTGATTATCGGCGAGAACCTTGCTAGGTAATCGGACAAAACCAGCAAGGGAGCGCTAAGATCCATGAAAAAGAAAATGCAGATGTCATTCCGGGCGTGCCAACCAGGCGCGCGCGTGGCGCGTTTTCCTTTGTTTGCGGCGGCGCTGTTGCTCGCTTTTTCAATTTCAATTCCCGGCCGCGCGGGCACATTCGATTTTTCCAACACGAGCGAAATCGTCATCCAGGATTCCACCAATCTGCCGACCGCCGCCGGGCTTTATCCGTCCACAATCAATGTTTCCGGGTTGGACGGCCAATTGGTCAGTCATCTCTCGATCACGCTGAACGGTTTCAGCCATGATTTTCCGAGCGACGTGGACATCGTTCTCGCGGGGCCTGCGGGCCAACTGGCGATGTTGATGGGCGAAGTCGGCGGCCAGGACCGGACGCCCGTTTCCAATCTGACGCTGACGCTTGATGATTCCGCCGCGAATTCTCTGCCGATTGACGCGGCGTTGAGTTCCGGCGTGTTCAAACCGACCCGGCAATTTCCGACTTTCAATTTTGAATTTCCATCTCCGGCTCCGGCGGGAAGCGCGAATGCTCCCGCCTCTCTTTCCGTTTTTAACGGAACCGATCCGAACGGCGCGTGGCGATTGTTCGTCGTTGATGATTCCAATCCCGATTCGGGAACGATTCTTTCGGGCTGGAGCATGAATCTTGTAACGGCGGTGCCCGAGCCTGGAACCGTCGGCTTGTTTGCGTTGGCTATTGGAATTTACGCGGCATTCCGATACCGGAAATCTTAAAATGAATTGGAGGATGTCGTGCCACTCAAATCTTCACTCGGCGCATTTGTCGCGTTTTTATTAATCAGTTCCGCTCCGTTCGCGCGCGGAAACATGATCCGTTTCGATTTCGGCCAGAACGCAGGTTCAACAGGTGGAAATGTTCCCGATGTCACCGCGGTTTTCAGCGACGTGGGACCGAACCAGGTAAATCTGACCATCACCGCGACCGATTTCTCGGGCGGCAATTCGATCAAGGCCTTGTTTTTCAATTTCAATCCCGCCTTCGATGTCACCGGATTAACCTTTACCCAAATCGCTCCAGTCGGCGGCGTGCAGGGCGATGTCCGTCTCGCCAATAATTCTTTCAAAGCATCCGGCGGCGGAAAATTCGACATCAAAATTGATTTCTCAAGTTCGCCGTTTATCACCGGAAACACGCTTGTGTATTCCATCACCGGCGTGGGACCTTTCTCCGTAAATGATTTCGCGTTTCCCAACACGCCATCTGCCGGACATCCCTTGAGCTACGCGGCCGGTTCCATTCAGGATTTGTCGCAGGTGGTGATCGTGAACGGCTCGCCTTCGCCGGTGCCCGATGCCGCTTCAACGGCGGGAATTCTCGGTTTCGCGATGTTGACGCTTTTTTCTTTCCGAAATTCCAAACGGTTTGCAGCTTGAAATCGCGCGACGGATTTCTTTCGTAAATGAAAAGAACCTCAGTCGTTCGAACCGGGATAAAATTTCTCGCTCAACAAAATATTCAGCGCGTGATTTGCAAGCGTGAGTTCGCCGAAAAGCCCGGCTGTTTTGTCGTTTGAAATATTGGATTCCGCCCGCCGAATGGTTCGCCGGACGCGCGCGCTTAACGCGACATGCTCGTCGGTGTCGCCCAGTTTCCGCAAAAGCCGTTTCACTTTATCGGCCCGCCGGCGCGCTGATCGGATGATTCGCAACGCAGCCGAAATTTCCAATTCCCCGGCATTTACTTTTTTCAACAAGGCGCATTCAAACGCGCGGCAATATTCCGGTCGTTCGGAATAAATCCGGCAGCAACCGTTTTCAAACGCGGCGCAAGGCTGATGAAATTTCCGGTTGCCTGAAAGCGAATAATTTTGCCGCGCAAGCGATAAACCGAGCGCGGCGAGACGTTCCGCATCATCGCCGGACCGCAATTCTCCACGGGCAAAAATCGCGCCGTTGCAGCACAGGCCGCATTCAAGGCAAATCGCGCTGGAACCATTGAAACTCATCGAGGCGGTATCTTACAACAGAAACGCCGCCGGGCAACTGAAGGAAAAAGAACGAGAGAATTCGAAAATGACGCGAAGCCGCAAAGTTGCAGAAACGCGAAGAACAAAAATTGATCGGCGGGTTTCAACAAACCGAAAGTTCAACGCATTCCGTTCAGAAGCATTCCGTTTCCGCATTTTTGCGCCGCGCGTTGATTGGTTTCAATTGCGGAGAAATCCACCCCATTTCGCCGCAGGCAAATCCTACTTAACTTGCTGGTGATCTCGGATCATTAAAAAACGCGCATGAAATTTTCTCCGCATTATCTCAAACGTTACAAGGACATCGGCGTGCTGTTCGCAAAATATGGAAAGCCGGGAATGGTTTCGCGGTTTGGATTCAGCCAGGCGCCCGACGAAAGCGATGGCGGTGAACATCGCGAGGAGGAATTGCCCAACGATCTCGAACGGCTTGGCCCCACGTTCGTGAAGGTCGGTCAGTTGCTTTCCAGCCGGGCCGACCTGCTGCCGGAGCGTTATCTCAAGCCGCTCGCCCGATTGCAGGACAAGGTCAAACCTTTTCCGTATCGCGAAGTCGAATTCATCGTCCAGAACGAACTCGGCACAAAAATTTCCAAAGCATTTTCTTACTTCAATCCCGAGCCGCTCGCCGCCGCATCGCTCGGACAGGTGCATCAGGCCGCGCTGCACGATGGACGCCCGGTGGTCGTGAAGGTGCAACGGCCTAACATTCAGAAGCAAATCCAGGAGGATTTCGCAGCGATGGAGGAACTTGCCAAAACACTTCATCGCCACACGAAATTCGGCCAGCGCTATCAATTGCTGAAAATCCTTGAGGAATTCGAAAACACCATCGCGCACGAACTGGATTACCGGCGCGAGGCCGCAAACCTGGAAGCCGTCGCGAAAAATCTCCGCGAATTTCCGCGCATTCGCGTGCCGCTGCCGATTGAGGATTACACGACGCATCGCATCCTGACGATGGAATATATCGAAGGCACGAAAATCACGGAGCTCAGTCCGCTCACGCGACTGGACCTGGACGGCAACGCGTTGGCCGAGGAATTGTTTCGCGCGTATCTCAAACAGGTTCTCGTGGACGGAATTTTTCACGCCGATCCGCATCCGGGAAATATTTTTCTGACCGAAGACAAACGCATTGCGCTGCTCGATCTCGGAATGGTCGGCTACACGACGCCCGCGCTTCAGGAAAATCTTCTCAAATTGCTCATCGCCGTCAGCGAAGGCGAAAGCGACGAGGCGGCGGACGTGGCGATTGCCATCAGCGAAACGACGGATAATTTCGACGAAATGCAATTCCGTCACGAGGTCGGCCAACTGGTCGCCGAACAGCAAAACAGCCGGCTCCGCGACATGGACATCGGCCGGGCGCTTCTCGATGTTGGACGCAGCGCGGCCGAAACGGGACTCTACGTTCCGGTCGAAATGACTTTGTTAGGCAAAACGCTGCTGCAACTGGACGAAGTCGGACAGATTCTCGCGCCGGATTTCGATCCGAACGAATCCATCCGCCGCAACGCGAGCCGGATTTTGAATCGCCGCATGAAATCCGTGTTGACGCCGGGCAAAGCGTTTTCCTCATTGCTCGAAGCCAAACAATTTGTTGGTTCGCTTCCCTCGCGTTTGAATAAAATTTTCGATGCCGTCGGAAACGCGGAACTGAACGTGAAAATAAAACCGGTTGAAACGCAATTCCTGCTGGATTGCTTTCAGAAAATCGCCAATCGCATCACGACCGGGTTGATTCTCGCGGCGTTGATTGTCGGCGCGGCGCTGTTGATGCAGGTAAACACGTCGTTCAAACTGTTCGGCTATCCGGGCCTGGCGATTCTTTGTTTTCTGGCCGCCGCGCTCGGAGGCGTGGGATTGGTGATCAATATTTTCTGGCAGGACCACAAAACCAAACGGCGGGACCGGCGATGAGCAAAATGAAAAAGCCGTTCCGGATTTCCGGAACGGCTTTTTGAATTTCTGATTCGTGAACCTATTTTTGCTTCGTGGGTTTCGGCGCTTCGGATTCCAGCGCCGCCTGAGCCGCAGCCAATCGCGCCACGGGCACGCGAAACGGCGAGCAGCTTACATAGGTCAAACCAAGGCGGTGGCAGAATTTCACGGACTCTGGATCGCCGCCGTGTTCGCCGCAAATGCCGAGCTTGATGCCGGGCCGGGTTTTATTCCCCTTCTCCACCGCGATTTTCATCAACTGACCGACGCCTTGCTGGTCAATCGAAGCGAATGGATTTTTCTTCACGATTTCCAGTTCGGCATAAGCCGGCAGGAACGAGCCGGAATCATCGCGGCTCATGCCGAGCGTGGTTTGCGTGAGGTCGTTCGTGCCGAAGCTGAAGAACTCGGCGGTCTCGGCGATTTCATCCGCCGTGAGCGCGCCGCGCGGCACTTCAATCATCGTGCCGACGAGATAATTCAGTTTCACTTTTTTCTCGGCCATTACTTCTTTGGCGACGCGATGAACCACCGCGACCTGCAAATCCAATTCCTTTTTGAAGCCGACGAGCGGAATCATGATTTCTGGTTTTACCTTGATTCCCTTTTTCTGCACGTCCGCCGCCGCTTCAAAAACGGCACGGGCCTGCATCGCGGAAATTTCCGGATAAACAATGCCTAACCGACAGCCGCGATGACCGAGCATCGGATTGAACTCATGCAATTCATGCACGCGCTTGCTGATCGTATCGGCGCTGATGCCCATTTTGTTCGCCAGCGCGGATTGTTGCGCGTGATCGTGCGGCAGGAATTCATGCAGCGGCGGGTCGAGAAAACGGATTGTCGCCGGGAATCCTTTCAATTCCCTGAACATTCCGGCGAAATCCTCGCGCTGGTACGGCAGCAGTTTTTTCAATGCTTTCTGACGATCCTCGGTTTTTTCCGCGAGAATCATTTCACGCATCGCGTCAATGCGGTCGCCTTCGAAGAACATGTGTTCGGTGCGGCAAAGTCCGATGCCCGTCGCGCCGAACGCGACGGCGTTGGCAGTTTGTTCGGGATTGTCCGCGTTCGTGCGCACCTGAAGGCGCGTCACCTGCGAACACCATTTCATCAGTTGAACAAAGTTCTTGTAAGTGCCGCTCGCCTTCGCCCGCGCGTTGTTTTCGAGCAATCCCTGTATGACTTCCGACGGCGCGGTTTTCACCTGGCCGGCGAAAACGGTTCCGCTCGTGCCGTCAATGGAAAGGAAATCGCCTTCGTTGAATGTTTCGCCGGCGACTTCCATCGTTTTGGCATTGTAGTTCACGTTCAACGCGCTCGCGCCGCAAACGCAGACTTTTCCCATCTGCCGCGCGACCAGCGCCGCGTGCGAACTGACGCCGCCGCGCGCGGTCAGAATTCCTTCGGCCGCGATCATGCCGCGCAAATCCTCGGGAGAAGTTTCGACGCGCACGAGCAAAACTTTTTCGCCGCGATGCGCCGCTTCGACCGCGCGGTCCGCATTGAAATAAATTTTTCCCGAAGCCGCGCCCGGGCCGGCGGGCAAACCGGTCGCGATCTGTTTCGCGCTCTTGAGGGCGGTGCGATCGAAAATCGGCGCGAGCACCTGGTCCAATTGCTCGGCGGGAACGCGTTTGACGGCGGTTTTCCAGTCAATGAGTTTTTCCTTCACCATTTCGCACGCGATGCGAACGGCGGCAACGCCGGTGCGTTTTCCGTTTCGCGTCTGAAGCATGAACAATTTTCCGTCCTGAATGGTGAACTCGAAATCCTGCATGTCCTTGAAATGCGATTCGAGCGTTTTGCGGACTTGTTCCAGTTCGGCAAAAGCTTTCGGCTGCTGCTTTTTCAGCAATGCGACAGGTTCGGGCGTGCGAACGCCGGCGACGACGTCTTCGCCTTGCGCGTTCATCAGAAATTCGCCGTAGAAAACTTTTTCGCCGGTCGCCGGATCGCGCGTGAACGCCACGCCGGAGCCGGAATTCTCGCCGGTGTTTCCATAAACCATCGCCTGCACATTGACGGCCGTTCCCCATTCAGATGGAATGCCGTATTTGCGGCGATACACAATCGCGCGGTCATTCATCCATGAGCCGAATACCGCGCCTATTGCGCCCCAGAGTTGTTTCCACGGATCTTGCGGAAATTCTTTTCCGGTGCGTTCCTTGATTAATTTTTTGAAACGTGCGACGAGTTCCTGAATGTCTTCCGCCGTCAATTTGGTGTCGTCAACATCGTCGTGGTAACGATCGTGTTTCAAGCCGTGAATGACTTCCTCAAATGGTTCGTGATCTTCGCCGGGGCGTTTCTGCACGCCCATGACGACATCGCCGTACATCTGAACGAAACGGCGGTAGCAATCCCAGGCGAAACGCTCGTTCTTCGTCGCGGCAGCAAGCGCGAGCACGGTGGAATCGTTCAGGCCGAGATTCAGAATCGTGTCCATCATTCCCGGCATGGAATCCCGCGCGCCGGAGCGAACGGAAACCAGCAATGGCATGGCTTTTGTGTCGCCGAATTTCGTGGCCATGATTTTCTCGATGAACGAAACGCCGGCTTTGACCTGCGCGTCGAGAATCTGCGGATAGCTGCGTTTGTTGGCGTAATAATAAGCGCAGACTTCCGTGGTCACGGTGAATCCGGGAGGCACCGGCAACCCGATGCGGGACATCTCGGCGAGGTTCGCGCCTTTGCCGCCGAGCAGAGGTTTCATTGATCCATCGCCGTCGGCTTTTTTGTTGCCGAAGACATAAACATATTTTTGTGTTTTAGCCATAAAAGTGATTTCGCCCCGGTTGATTGTAAAAAGCCAACCGCAAAACGAGGCGCGAAAATATCAGACGAGCCAAAAGAGTCAACGAACGAACCGGGAAAACTTGCGAAGTTTTCAAACGAACTCCCTCACACGCCTTTCGGGACACCCTCTCCCATCGGATGAGATGAGTATCTGGTCAGCTTTTTTCCTCTATCAACTGACGCCGCGCGCCGCTGAGAAGTTGTTCGACAAAACTCGTCGAATAAACGCCGCGCCGGAAATTCGGGTCCTGCAAAATGGCCTGCTGAAATGAAATCGTGGTTTTGACACCGGTGATCATGTATTCGCTGAGCGCGCGGCTCATTTTATCCATTGCCTCGCGGCGGTCTTTTCCGTACGCGATCAGCTTGCCGATCATGGAATCGTAAGTCGGCGGAATCGTGTAACCGGCATAAGCATGAGTGTCCACGCGAACGCCGCGTCCGCCGGGCTGATAATACATTTCGATGCGTCCGGGACTTGGGCGAAATTCATCAAACGGATCTTCAGCGTTGATGCGGCATTCAATGGAATGGCCTTTGAATTCGATGTCGCTTTGTTTGTGCCGGAGCGGTTCGCCCATCGCGAGCATGATCTGATAACGAACCAGATCAATGCCCGTCACCTGTTCGGTAATCGGATGCTCGACCTGAATGCGTTTGTTGACTTCGAGAAAATAAAAATTGCCGTGATTGTCCACGACGAATTCGACGGTTCCGGCGTTGGTGTAATGCGCGACTTCGCACAATTTCACCGCGGCTTTGCCCATTTTTTCGCGGAGTTTTTTGAATTTATTCTCGATGAGCGGCGAGGGCGTTTCCTCGACGACTTTCTGATTCCGCCGTTGAATGGAGCAGTCGCGTTCGCCCAGGTGAATAATATTTCCGCGCGAATCGCCGAGAATCTGAAATTCAATATGATGCGGATTCTCGATGAATTTTTCGATGTAAACGCCGGAATTGCCGAAAGCCTTCTCCGCTTCCAGCCGCGCGGTATGATACCCTTTGACCAGCGAAATATCGTTGTGCGCCACGCGCATTCCGCGTCCGCCGCCGCCCGCGACGGCTTTGATCATGACCGGATAGCCGATTTTTTTCGCGACAACCAATGCGTCCTGCTCATTTTCCACCAGACCATCCGAACCCGGCGGCGTGGGAACTCCGGCCTTTTTCGCAAGCGCGCGGCTCACGGCCTTGTCTTCCAACGCGTTCATCGCGCGGGAACTCGGCCCGATAAAACGGATGTTGCAGCTTTCGCAGACATCGGCGAAATGCGCGTTTTCGGAAAGAAAACCGTAGCCCGGATGAATCGCGTCCACATCCGTGATTTCCGCGGCGCTGATGATTCGATCAATGCGCAAATAGCTGTCGTGCGAAGGAGCCTTGCCAATGCAGATCGCTTCATCGGCCATTTGGACGTGCATGGAATTGGCGTCCGCTTCGGAATAAACCGCCACCGTGCGGACGTTTAATTCCTTGCAGGCGCGAATAATGCGAACGGCAATTTCCCCGCGATTGGCTACCAGAATTTTTTCAAACATGCAGTCTCAGGAAAGTTGAGGCCGGCGACCGTGCTTCAATGCGTGTCATGGCTCAGACGGGCCGAAGCTTGAACAACGGTTGGCCGAACTCGACCGGCTTGGCGTTTTCAACCAGAATCTGAGTAATCACGCCCTTGGCTTCCGCCTTGATTTCGTTCATCACTTTCATCGCTTCGATGATGCAAACCACCGTGTCTGGATTGACTTCGGTTCCGACTTCGACGTATGAAGCCGATTCCGGCGAAGGCGCGCGGTAAAACGTGCCAATCATTGGCGATTTGATGTCCACATCCGAACTCGCCGTCGGCGCTGGGGCCGCTGCGGAAGCAGGCGCCGGCACAGCCAGGGTTTGCGGAACGTAGGCGACGGCGGCGGGCGATTCCTCATAAACCACGGGAGCGCCGCCGTTGACGCCCCGTTTCAATTTGATTTTGAAATCCTGTTTCTCCAATTCGAACTCCGAGACGGAGTTTTTCTTCATCAAATCAATGATGGCTTTAATGTCTTTAAGGTCCACAGGGCTGTGATTTCTGTTAAATTCGTTTTCTCAGACTTAACGAATAGAAAACCGAGCCGGATTCGACTTGGGTTTTCTAAAATTCAGGCGCGGCGAACATAACGTCGCTCCAAAAAACGGTCAAGAAGTAAAATCTCCCATGAAAATCCACCGAAAAAAACCTGCCAAAAACCTGTTTTTAAGTCACGTTAACGTTACTGGCAGCTTCAACGGCCAAAATGTAAGAGTGAATTCCAAATCCGGCGATCTGCCCACGACAAACCGGAGCAATCAAAGATTTATGGCGAAACTCCTCCCGCGCATGGATGTTTGAAAGATGAATTTCTATCGTCGGAATGCCCACCGCCGAAATCGCGTCGCGCAAGGCGATGCTTGTGTGCGTATAAGCCGCCGCGTTCAGGACAATGACATCGAATTTCCCGCGCGCCTCCTGAATCCACGCGACCAGTTCGCCTTCCACATTGGATTGTCGAAAGGCGATTTCGATGCCCAATGCGGTCGCGCGTTCCCGCACTTTGGCTTCGATGTCGCCCAAAGTCGCCCGCCCATAAACCTCCGGCTCGCGCTGGCCGAGAAGATTCAGATTGGGACCGTTCAGGAAAAGAACTTTCATCGCCCGCAAGATTAGTGAGCCGCCGCGCCCTTGTCCATGGCGTTTCCCGTCAGCGCCAGCAGACAACCGGCCAGCGTGAACGCCGTCCACGCCAACGCCGGAATATAAAGTCCAAACTCGCTCAAACCTTGAATAAACCAGCCGAATAATCCGAGAAAAACCGCAAACTGAATCTTATCGTCATTTTTCCACACGCGCCGCGCCAGAATCGTCAGCATCAAAACAATCCACGCCAGATAACTCAATCCACCCATCCAGCCGGAATCGGAAAACTGTTCCAGATAATCGTTGTGAACCATTCGCGACATTTCCGCCTCCGGCGTCTTCAATCGTTCGTAAGGTCGTTGAAACGTTCCCGGGCCGGACCCGACGATGGGATGTTCCAAAGAATTTTCCGCCGCCGCGCGCCAGTAATCAAATCGCGCCCCAATGCTCGTTGCTCCGCGCTCGAAATAATTTTTGAACCGGATTCCAAAAACCGCCAGACCCGCGATCATTGCGAAAATCAGAACCGTCCATTTCAATCGCACCGGCCATTTGAGCCGGAACAGCGCAATTCCGCAAAGCGCCAGCGCAATCAGCCAGCCGGATTTCGATCCCGTCCAGATCAAACCCGCGATTCCGAGAAAAAGCGTCACCGCGATTGCCGCCGCGCGAATGATCGGTCGCAATTTTTTTGCGCTGTCGAATACGAGAACACAAGCCAACGGAAACAGTAACAGCACCGCGCCGGCGAGCGCGTTCGGATAAAACAAAGTTCCGTAAACGCGTCCTTTTTTGTATTTGGCCAGAATGATCGGATTCGCAATTTCCATTCCGTTCGTCGAAATCACAACGTGGTCTCGCCGCATTTCCAGCATCAGGTCCGGCGCAACATTCGTCCAGCCGGTTCGACTGCTTTCCACCAGAAATTGCCGTTCCTGCGGAAATTCAAACAACTTTTGCTCCGCCGCGCGCACAAGGCAAAACGCGAAGCCCGCGAGCAATCCAATCAACATCCATTGAAACCGCCGCCGATCGCCGAGCGCGAAGACGCCGATGAAATAACACGCGGCGCATCCGCCCAATTGCCAAAGCGTCGCCGCCGTCAATCGCGCGTCCACCGTGCGCGTGGTGGAAATCAGTTGCCAGCCGAACCAGATGAGCGGCAGCGCCCACAGCCATCGCGACGCCGGCCATTTTAATTTTTCGGAAATTGCCAGCGCGAATGCAACGCACGTCAGCGGAACCAAAACCCACACGCTCCATTCCGGCGGCCACGGATAATACCAGAATTCCCGCAACGTTTTCGGCGGTTGAATCACCGATTCCAAAATCACCGCGTTCCCGAATTTCACGATGGCGAACCCAAGGAAAAATCCGAACGCCAGCGCAAAATACTCGCCCGCGGTGATTTGCCGCGTTGCCGTTTGTGGATTTTCCCTGGCGCGCGGAACTCCTCGCCGGCTCGGTCCGACAACCCGTTCGCGTTCGGATTTCTTTTCGGACTTCATGGCGCGATTACGGTTCAAAGATGCAGCTTGAGGATTCCGACTTCCAACGCCAGCGCTTCCTGCACGTTCGTGTGCAGCAGCCGTTGCGTTCCCTCAATGACCTGCAAATTTTCCATCGCCTGCGCCGTCGTAATGCGTCGCGCGACTTTTTCTCCGCCTGTTAAATTCGGAAAATTCAGCAACTCCCGCGATTGCGTTGAATTCGCGTTTTCGCCACCGGAAATCGCGAGTGTTTGCAACCACACATCGCGAAGCCAACGTTGCACCATTGCCAGCAAATCCGCCCGCTGACGCCGGTATTCCGCTTCGATTGCGGCTTTCAATTCCTCCTCCCAACGTTCGCGCAAATCTTTTTCAATGTCGTCATACCGCTCCAGTGGCGAGCGCGCGGCGAGCGTTTCTTCAATCGCCGTTTTCATCGCGGTCAGTTTCTGGACCAGCACGTCCATGAGCCGGTAACGTCCGAGCAAACTTTTCCGTTCCGCCGAGGCCATTTCGCTGAAATTTTCCAGCCACGCCATCTGTTCCGGCGAAAGCGGACGCGGCCCGTCGCCGGCGAAATTCAAGCGGAGGCATCGCGAAAGAATGGTTTCCAAAAGCCGCTGCGGTTCGGTCGTGATTAAAATCAAAACCGATTTCGCGGGCGGCTCTTCCAGTGTTTTCAAAAACGCGTTCGCTCCCTGCGTGTTCAACCGGTCCGCCGCCACGATCACCGCCACTTTGTAATCCGCCTCCGTCGGTTTGAGATAAATTTCCTGCATCAGTTCGCGCATCTGTTCGACGCTGACGATTCGCGATTTCGATTCCGGCCGGACCCAATGGACGTCCGCGTGATTGCCCGAGCCGATTTTCCGGCAATTCACGCATTCATCGCAGCAATCAACGGCCACGCCGTTTTCTCCGCGAACCGGATTCCGGCAATTCAACGTTTTCGCCAGCGTCTGCGCGATGCCTTCGAGTTCTTCGAGTTGATGGCCGGTAAAAAGATACGCGTGCGCGAGCCGTCCGCGCTCAAGCGAACGCTGGAGCAGTTCGATGCCCTGCCCTTGATCTGGAAAGTCTTTAAACGCCATCGCGTCTGAATCTGCCCAACTCGCGCCGGAGCGACAACTGAATTCAGGCCCGCGCGCCGGCAAAAAAGCGCAATGGAAGAAAGCTTGAAATGTAAAACCCATCCGCTAATTTTTGGGCGGTGGCGCGATTAGCTCAGTGGTAGAGCATTACCTTCACACGGTAGGGGTCGCAGGTTCGAAACCTGCATCGCGCACCATCTTCGACATTTCCATCTGTGTCAATCCGTGTTCATCTGTGGCGTTCAATTTCAGGCAACTTCCAACAAGATTTCCGGATGTTTGGTCGCAATCTTCAAAAGCACTTTGGCCGGACCGGTGGGCGAGCGGCGACCTTGTTCCCAATTTTGAAGCGTGTCCGTGCTGATTCCCAAGATCGCGGCAAACTTGGATTGGGAAAAGCCGAGTTTGCCACGAACTTTTACAATGTCGTTTTGCGGGTCAATTTCAAACACACGCGATGGTTTCAACTTTCCACGCTTGATCTGGCCCGCTTCGCGCAAACTCTGTTTCAATTCTTCAAAAAGTTCTTTTTTCATGAGGTTAATTCCTTCGCCAATTTTTTCAGTTGTTTGATTTGGTCTGGCGTCAGGTTGTCTTGTTCTTTTTTTAGATACGCCAGCAACATCCAGATTTGATTTTCCGCCGCCTGCCAATAATAAATCACCCGCAAGCGCGTTTGCCGCGGCCACTTCCCGCCCATCGCATCTTGCGAATGCCACCGCCGCCCGGAATGATCTTTCCCATTCCGGGATTTTTCGCCAACGCGAGTTGCATCTTTGCGTAATCTTCATCTTCCATCAGATCCAACACCAAACGGGTGAACGTCGGTGTTTCAATGAATTCCATTGCAGCACTATACGTCATTGGCGTATCGAATCAATATCGCGACGCGATTTATTTTGCAGTCGCACCAGAGCGCGTGAACGTGGAAACCGTCGCGGCAGGGTTTTGTTCCAGGGCGTAGAAATACAACACGCCCCACGATTCTTTATGCATGAATTTTTCGTAACACCGTTGCGCGGGCCAAACCGACGCTTCCCAGGAAAATCTTTGTAGAAATGGCCATGACCCATCCAGGCTCCGTCAGAGCGGCAATTCCGCTCCTGCGGAGCTAAACGCGAATCGTTTATTTCCCTTTTCTGCGAATAATCATTCGCGGACGAAACGGGGGCGATTGCGGTGTGATGCGCGGCGGCGCGACTGGAC
>DASSNZ010000289.1:0-27705 GCA_035701135.1 Verrucomicrobiia bacterium | reverse complement strand
GATGCCGGCCATGCCAAAAATTGCATTGTCCAAAAAGCGTTCTGGCTGGAATCAACTTGCAGCAGCATTTCCCACGATGACGGTGAGGACGGCTCCCGAAACCCACGGGACGATGGCCGGGCGTTTTACAGAAGCATTCAGTTATTCAGGGCCGACGGAATCGGTTCACATTGAGCTGCACGCGGAAAATGGAAAAAACGTTTATTGTGATCGTAATTATACGTTTGCGAATCTGCCGAAAAATCTCGCTGGCGCGGATTGGGTTCAGGCTGCGGACGCGGACAGTTCTTACAGCGCGGCGGACTTGATGCAATTGACAGTGAAAGGCGGAATGACGGTTTATGTGGCACACGATGGGCAGTTGCGTTGTCCTGAATGGCTGGAGAACCAGTTTCAGCCGACCGATGGGATGCTGCAGGTCAATGGCCGATCCATGAAAATTTTCGCGCATCAATCCTTGAAAAGGGAAAGCATCACGCTCGGTTCCAATTCCGAATCGAGAGGTCCAAAAAATGCGAACACTTATATTGTATTCGTGAATGCCGCGCCTGCCGTACAGGTCAGTGATAGAAAGTAGCCTGCGTAAAATAAAAGCATTTTAAGCCGGGCAATTTTTCTGCCTGGTGAGCATCAGACTCAGAAACCAATTCGGATATGTTTCAGTTGGACTCGATTGTTTGAAGGCTTAACATCTGAAATTGTGTTCACCCGATTCGCAGGAAAGTTTGCGATGCTGTTGGCAGGATTTTCCCTGGCTGCCGCGTTTCCGGGTATTGCCGATGAAACGAATGCGTCATGGCTCATGCGTTCGTGGCAGACTGACGAGGGATTGCCGGACAACAGCATAGCCGGCCTGGCGCAGACACCCGATGGTTATATCTGGATCGGCACTCCGAGCGGACTGTTCCGTTTTGATGGAATTCATTTCGAGAGATTTTCCCTGACCAATATCATCGCCCTCCCGAATCGCGGGATTGTCACGATGATGAGCGGGCGCGCCGGTTCATTGTGGCTGGCGATGGATCGCGGAGGCGTGGCGCATTTGAATGGTGATTCATCGCGCGGTTATCGGGAAGGTTTGCCGCATTATATTCCGAACGGCATCGCTGAAGCGGCGGATGGAACGCTGCTGATTGCTTATCGCGGTGGCTCGGTTTTTGAAATTCACGATGGCCGTGTGGAGGAATTAACAAGCGCGCGAGGCTTGCCGGAAGGTTCCGATATTTGCGCGGTCACGGCCGATACGCGCGGGCGGATCTGGTTTGCCAAATCCGGCCAGGTCGGGATTTTTGAGAAAGGCCGGTTGCGGACGCTGGTCCGTTTGGCGGCCCGTTCAATGCGCCTGGCGTCGTCCCGCGATGGATGTGTCTGGGTATGTTCCGGCTTCCATTTGTTCAAATGCGACGACGCGGCGAAACTCCAGGACTTTGGACAATTCTATCCGGAAAACAGCGGCACTGTGCCGACGGTGATGTTGGAGGATCGGGAAGGTGCGGTTTGGATTGGCACTTCCTTCAGCGGATTATTTCGGCGTGGACAATCGGGGTTCGCTCTTGTTCCAACGACGCATCAGGGGATTTTGAGTTTGATGGAAGATATCCAGGGGAATATCTGGGCGGGAACGTCGGGCGGCGGATTGAATCGCATTCGACGTCGAACGATTTTGTTGGAAGGCGCTGGAGCGGGATTGCCATTTTCTTCCGTGCAATCGGTCTGCCAGGATTCGAACCTGGATATTTGGGCGGTAACACAAAACGGAGTTCTCGTTCATAAAAAGGAAGGAAAAAGAGAATGGGAGGTGGTGTCTCTCGGCAATGAACCGGCACAGGCCACTTGCGTTGCTGCAGACAGCCGGAACACCGTATGGGTGGGTGCGCGCGCCCACACCACCGATGTTTCGGCACCCGGCCTGTATTTCCGGCGCAACGACCGCTTTGTGCCATGGAATGGCCCTGGTGAATCGCAGGTTGGCACAATCCATACTTTGTTGGCGGATCCAGACGGCGATCTTTGG
The DNA here is from genome assembly GCA_035701135.1 of Verrucomicrobiia bacterium. Lineage (GTDB taxonomy): Bacteria > Verrucomicrobiota > Verrucomicrobiia > Limisphaerales > DASXHY01 > DASXHY01. The sequence goes on along the minus strand of DASSNZ010000289.1, from coordinate 25,691 downwards.
ATGGGACAGGATTCGCCTGCCGCCGTTTTGCAATTGCATGACGGCCAAATTCAAATTTATCCCGCCCCGGCGGACAGCCGAATTATTCGCGCAATGGCGCGAGATGCCGACGGCAATATCTGGGCCGGCACTTCCAAGGGCATTTTGTTGCGCGTGGAAGGCAATCATCTCGTGGATGTGACACCTCGGGCGAGTCAGGACCTGGCTCCCATTCGTTGTCTTTATGCAACTCCCGACGGCGCGTTGTGGATCGGTTATGCGGGCTGGGGCCTGGGTTGTTTATGGAAGGGACGCTACACGGAAATCAACACCGGCGGCGGACTTTACGATGATTACATTTCCCACATTGTTGCCGATAACAATGGCTGGTTGTGGTTTGGATCGAACCGCGGCGTGTTCAAGGTGAGAATTCACGATTTGAAGAAATTCATTTCAGGACGTTCGCTCCAGATACAGTCGGTTCATTATGGTCGCGACGAAGGTTTGCCCAGTTTGCAGGCTACATTTGGCGATTCACCGGATGTGTTGCGTGATCATAGAGGACGATTATGGATTCCCATGCAAACCGCATTGGTGCTGGCGGATCCGGAAAAGCAGGATACCCATCGCTCGCCTCCGCCAGTTTTGCTGACGCGGATGACAGTGGATGAACGCGTCATGGGCCGGTATTTGGGAGTCCTGCCGGATTCGACGAACAACAATGGCGCCGTGACAAATCTCTCTCCGCGTTCGATGAATTTTTTCCTGCCTCCGAACCATCGCCGGGTGGAATTTGAATTTACCGCGCTCGGTTTTCGCGAACCGGAAAACATCCGGTTCCGCTATCGCCTCAAAGGTGTGGATGATGACTGGGTGGAATGCGGTGCGCGTCGAAGCGCCAGTTACGCTCGAATGCCGGGAGGCGAATACACATTTGAGGTGACCGCTTGCAACAATGATGGAGATTGGAATCCAACTGCGGCCCGGTTGAGTCTCGTGGTCAGCCCGTTTTTCTGGCAGACGTGGTGGTTTCGACTTTTGACGCTGGCGGCGTTTACCGCCGGAGTGATTGCCATCGTGCGTTACGTTTCCTTCCGCCGCCTGCAACGGGAATTGCGCGCCCTCGCTCAACTGGCCGCCTTGCAGAAAGAACGCGCGCGGATTGCCAAGGACATTCACGACGATTTGGGCGCCGATCTCGCTCAGATTGCTTTTATGGGAGAACTGGCGCAGCAGGATCGCGCCGACCCGGAACAAGTGGCCGCACGCATTTCCAAAATTTCCAGCACCGCGCGGCAGGCCATCAAATCACTGGACGAAATTGTCTGGGCGGTCAATCCGCGTAACGACACGCTGGCGCATCTCCTGGATTATGCGGGGCAATTCGCGATCAATTATCTCCAGGTCGCGGGCATTCGATGCCGCTTGGATTTTCCCGAAGAAACTCCGTCGCGCGAACTTTCCACCGATTTGCGCCACAACCTTTTTCTCGTTATCAAAGAAGCGCTGCACAACATCGTCAAACACGCACGCGCCTCCGAAGTCCGGCTGCGAATCGCGTTCTTCGGAGAAAGACTGGAAGTCGAAATCGAGGACAACGGATGCGGTTTCAGCCACGAACCGGACGATGCGCTGGCGGACGGCTTGCGCAATATGCGCCAGCGCATGACGGATATTGGCGGTGAGTTCCGCGTGGAAAGCCGCGCGGGCGTGGGGACCAAAATCGAGCTCCGCCTGCCTTTGCCGATCATGGACGGCGAAAAGTCGCGGCGCGCAATTCAAAAAAATTCCAGCCGACTCGAACGTTCGTCCGATTGCCTAAATGAAGACAACCGCGCAGATTGCCGAAAAGAAAACTAAAATGCCGATCCGGGTTTCCATCGTTGAAGACAACCGCGGCACTCGCGAGAGCCTGGCCGAACTGCTGGGCCGCGCGAATTCGCTGCGATTCGTCAGCGCTCATTCCAACGGCGAGGAGGCACTCGCGCAGATCCCCGCGGACAATCCAGACGTGGTTTTGATGGATATCAATCTGCCGCGGATGAACGGAATCGAATGTGTTTCCAAGCTCAAGGAACGATTGCCGAAAATTCAGGTGTTGATGCTGACGACGTACGAGGAAAGCGATTTGATTTTTGATTCGCTGCGCCGGGGTGCGAGCGGGTATCTGCTTAAAAACATGACGCCGGGAGAACTCGTGCAGGCGATTGAGCAGGTGCATTCCGGTGGCGCACCGATGTCCATGCAGATTGCTCGCAAAGTAGTAAATTATTTCCAGAATATAAAACAACCCCAGTCGGAGGTGGAAAAACTCAGCAAGCGCGAACAGGAAATCCTGGCGTTGCTGGCCAAGGGTTTTTTCTACAAGGAAATCGCCGATCAACTCGGCATCACCTTGAGCACGGTGCGCGCGCATTTGCATACGGTTTATGAAAAGCTCCACGTGCAATCGCGCACCGAGGCCGTGGTGAAGTTTCTTGGACGCGAATAACGCTCCCGCGCCGCCGCGTGGATTTACCCAAAGCTGTTTAAAAGACGTTTTTAATTTCCTTACATGGGCTTCAGCGGATTTTACTCAATGCGCTGGGCGGAATTCCAAAGACCGATTTGAATGTCCGTGAAAAATGGAATGGGTTGGCGAATCCGATTTCTTCGGCAACTTGTTTGATCAGGGTGGCTGGCGCACGCAACCTTTCCGCGGCGTGATTCATTTTCAGCCGGACCAGAAAGCGATAGGGCGTTTCATGGTCGTAACGCTTGAACAGTCTGCAAAGATAGGTATCGTCCATGTGGCATTCGGCCGCGATCTGTTCTACGGAACGCAGACGCAGAAAGTGGCGTTCGATGTGAGCGCGGCAGTGTCGGTAGCTTTCGAAGGCGAGTGTCTCGCGGCCCGGCAGCGGCGCTCGCGCTTCGGAGATTTTTCTCGATAATACTTCCAACAGCATGGCGCAAATTTGCGGCGACTGACGAGTGCCCCGGAGGCCATTCCGGATCAGTTCGTCGAACAATGGCTGAATTTCCATGGGTGGAAAAATCCGCGCAACGGCGCCTGGCCGGAGGCGAGCCGTTTGGAGCAATCCGGTTGCGTCGGTACCGGAAAAATCCACGAAATACTTGGTCAACGGCTGATTAGGGTCGGTGAAAATTTTGTGAGGAATTCCGGGACCGTACGCGAAAACGCTTCCCGGCTGGAGCCGATGCTCGCTTCGGCCAAATTGCAGGCGTCCAATGCCTCGAATTACATATTCAATCGAGTAGAAGGGAAAGGAGCGGCGGTGGATCGCGTAGTCGGGAGCGCAGTGTTCCATCCCGCCGCACACGACCACCATGCCGGTTTTGGAACGCGCAGTTGGGTTGAGAAAGAAGCGCCGCGCCTGCGATACCTGGGTTGAGAAAAAATCCGGATTTGTTTCAGTCGCGTCAGTGGACTTGCTCATAAAAAAAGTCGGTAATAGATATGCTTCCGTCAAAGATGGGCATTCCCTGTTCGCAGTGAAAGTGGAAAATAAATTCGACATTTTAATAACGGGGCGGTCGCAATGCGCAGCCGGCCCAAAACACGATAGACGATTATGGAAAAAAAACGATTGGTGGAAAAAGGTCCGCCGCTGAAAAAGGACGACCTCATTGTAATTACCGGTGCCGGGGGATTTATCGCCGGCAACCTGGCGCTCTACTTCAGGAAGCGCGGTTTTACGAACATTCGCGCGGTGGACAAAAAGCCGCTGTACGAATGGTATCTGCACGTGCCGGGTGTCGAGAATTTGTGCATGGACGTGAGTCTTGAGGAGAACTGCCGGCGCGTCTGTGAGGGAGCCGTGGAAGTGTACAACCTCGCGGCGGACATGGGCGGCATGGGATTCATTGAACGTTTTCGCGTCGAATGCCTCCGCTCGATTCTCATCAACACCCACATGGTGGAATCGGCGTATCGCGCCGGGGCACGCCGGTACTTTTTTTCAAGTTCGGCCTGCGCTTACAACACGCTGTTGCAGCAGGAGCCAGACGTGCGCGCGTTGAAAGAGTCCGATGCCTACCCGGCGATGGCGGAACGCGGTTACGGATGGGAGAAACTCATGTCCGAGATGTTTTGCCAGGAATACTGGGCCGAACGCCGCATGAAAACGTTCATTGCCCGGTTCCATAATGTCTATGGACCGCACGGCACCTGGGACGGCGGCCGCGAAAAGGCGCCCGCCGCTTTGAGCCGGAAAGTCATCGAAGCAATGGATACCGGAAACAAAAATGTGACTCTGTGGGGTGACGGGCATCAGACCCGGAGTTTCATGTACGTTGACGATTGCGTGAAAGGGATAGACTTGATTATGCATTGTGACAAATTGATCGCCACGCCGATCAACCTTGGATCGAGCGAACTTGTTTCCATTAACGATTTGTTGACGAGAATTGAAAAAATCGCGGGCGTGAAGCTGAAACGCCAATATGACCTGAACGCTCCGAAGGGAGTGGCCGGTCGCAATTCCGATAACACTTTCATCAAAAAGGTGCTGGGCTGGGAGCCGTCAACGCCGCTGGATAAGGGACTTGCGCTGACGTTCAAGTGGATCAAGGAACAATATTACGCGCGCAAAGCCGGCAAGCGCGTCGGAGTGGGTTGATGAAGCGACGCAAATCAAATCCAGTGGCCCGATTCCTCGGGGCTATTCCCAACCGTCTGCAGCTCGCGGGCGGTTGGATTGATCAGCCATTCGTTTCGCGCCACAATCCCCGCGCGCCAGGTTCGATGGTGGTTGTGCAGATCGAACCGAACTTCCGCCCGATGGATCGATCCGGCATTGCGACGGGAACCCGGGCGATTGCGATGAAGATCTGGAACGGGAAGATTCCACGGCGCCCGCTCGAGGAACTGGTCCGAGAGCTTTACCATGCCGAAAACGATGGCAAAGCCGAGCCCAGTGGTTCGCAAGATATGATCGGGCTGATCTATCCCGGAGTAAGTCGCCTGGACTATGACTTCAAAATCGGCGGGGGAGTGTTTCCGTCGCACATCGAATCCTGCAATAATCGGAAAGTCGCGCGGTGGCTGGGTAACGTTTTGCATCTAATCCCGGTGGAACCCCGTCCCGAGGGCTACAATCCGCTTGGCCGGAAAAATCTCAATCCGGAGTGGGTTGCGCGGCTTGGAAAGGCGGGCAGGGATTGCTTTGACGCAATCGTTCAGATGGATGCCGAAGCACTTGGCGCGTCTTTCAATCTCAACATGAAATGTTGGCAAAATTTGCTGCCCGACGTGGTCAGTCATTCGCGGCTGCGGGTGGATTTGATGCCGTTGTTGAAGGCTTACCAGCAACAATATCCCGGCGCGATGTATTCCGGCTGCGGCGGCGGCTACCTGATAGTTGCTTCGACCGAGCCGGTTCCCGGCGCCTGCAAAGTTACGGTGCGCACCGCGTCTTCATGAAAAAGCAAATCGTTGTCTCGGGCGGCTTTGATGACCTCCGGTCGCGTGACCTGCGATTCCTCGAAGAGGCCGCGCGTCTGGGTGAATTGAACGTGCTGCTGTGGCCGGATGCAGCGCTGGAAAAGCGCGCGGGCAAAGCGCCGAAATTTCCCTACGCGGAAAGACGTTACTTCCTCGAGGCTGTCCGCTACGTGGACCGGGTTGTCGAAGCTAGTGCCGAGGCTGACTTCGATTCATTGCCGCGCACGCTGAAGGCCGACGTATGGGCGGATCGCGAGCCAGAGGCGAACTCTGCCCGCAAGGCGTTTGCAGAAAAAAACGGAATGGCCTACCGGGTCTTCAGCGCGGAAGAATTGAGCGGATTTCCCGAACCAGCTCCGATGCCGACCCCGCCAGGCCGGAAGAAAATTGTCGCGACCGGATGCTACGATTGGTTTCACACCGGCCATGTTCGGTTCACTGAAGAAGTCAGCGCTTATGGCGACCTCTATGTGATCGTTGGACACGATGCAAACATCCGTTTGCTGAAAGGCGAGGGGCATCCACTGCTGTCCGAAGCTGAACGACGTTATGTGGTTGGTTCCATCCGATACGTGAAGCAGGCACTCATCTCCAGCGGTCATGGATGGCTTGATGCTGATCCGGAAATTCAGCGGATTCGGCCGGACATTTACGCGGTGAACGAGGACGGCGACAAAGGCGGCAAACGGGATTACTGCAAGAAGCGGGGAATCGAATATCTCGTTTTGAAACGCAATCCCGCGCCGGGTCTGCCCCGGAGAAGCAGCACCGATCTGCGAGGATTTTGACGAAAGAAAGATTCTCCGAGGTTCATGACGCCACAAGCACCAGCCGAGTCTGAAGCCCGGCGATAATTCCAGTTTTTCCCGCCATTGACGGTCGCAACTTCCCCTTCCAGCAATTCATGCGAGCCGATGCGGCACGACTGCGCTCGACCAGAGATTATTCAAGAGTAATTTTCAGCGCCCAGGCGTAATTACCGGGCCTTTCCTTTGGCAAATCAACCGTCAGTTCATCCGTGGAACGAATCCAATGCAACGCGGGCGGTTGCACCGGCTGATTCAATGCTTCCGCTCCATGCTCCACAATTTCCGTGCGGCGATCACCGAGAAGGGAAATTCGGACGATGTTCCGGTCCAGCAACCCCGCCTTGGCTCCCAGCGATTTGATGCGCAACGCGCCGTCTTCAGGCCAGCCCAGGGCGATAGCATACAGGGAATCTCCCTTTGTCGTGAAACGAATGTCCGCCGCGGTCAAAGCTTGTTTGCTGACGTCTTTGACGCCACCAAAACGGTTCGTTTCATTAACATTCAAGGCTGGTCCTTCTCCGCAGATCTTCCATGGCCGCGTGCTGTAGATGCACTCACCGTTCACTTTTATCCAATCCGCCATCTGGCGCAGGAATTCGAGTTCATCCGAATCAATCGTTCCGTCGCCGCGCATGGGAATGCTTAAAAGCAGGTTGCCGTTCTTGCTGACGATGTCCACGAGCATTGGAACGACCTGGGCCGCTGTTTTGTAGCGATGTCGCTCGAAGATACTCCGGTTGTAGTGCCAGTTACCAATGCATGTATCGGTCTGCCACGGCACCGGATCAATGGCCTCAGTTTTGCCTCTTTCAATGTCCCAGACGAGCGCGCGCCGTTGATCCTCTCCCAGATGTTTGCACGTCATTACCGCCTCGTTTGTTCCATGCCAACGCGCGCTCGCATTGTAATAATGCGCCGCAATTGAAAGTCCGTATTTCTTGTCCACTTTCCTCAGCGGCAGGACAGAGTCGTCAAAGTAAAGCAAGTCCGGTTTATAATCATCAATCAGTTGAAGCGTTCGCAAACCAAACTTGCGGCAATAAGCCTCGTCCGGCGGCGCGCCGGGCGGATGATTCTGCGCGTAGAGCTCCTGCGGATCGTAGCCGTCCCACCAGGTCCCCATTCCGTCGGCTTTGGTTAATGTCCCGTCGTAAGGCACGCCCTTGAGCGGCCCGTTGGTATCGCTTCCCTGCGCCACTTCAAACCAGTTCCAGGCGCGGGCAGCGTGAACCGACACGCCAAAACGCAGGCCTTCCGCCCGCGCTGCTTTTTCCCATAATCCAACAATATCTTTATGCGGTCCGATGTTCACCGAATTCCACGCCTGATATTTTGAGTTCCAGCAATCGAAATTGTCATGATGATTGGCCAGCGCCACGAAGTATCTGGCTCCCGCAGCCTTGTAGAGCGACATGAGCTTCTCCGGATCCCAATGCTCCGCGTGCCAGAGGTGGTCAATATCTTTGAAGCCTGCCTTTGAAGGATGCCCATAATGTTCGCGTTGATAGTCGTAATCACGTTCCCCCTGAATGTACATCCGGCGCGCATACCAGTCTCCCTGCTCGGGCTGCGACTGGGCTGTCCAGTGCGCCCAAATCCCAAACTTGGCGTCTCGAAACCATTCGGGCACTTGATACTGTGATTCCAAAGAGTCCCAGCTTGCCTGATATGAACCTTGCCCGACAGAAAGCGGATCCGAAGTGGCTTCGGCCAATACGCCAGGCGAAAGGGTCATCACAATTCCACAGGCGAACAAGGGGACTAAAGATATTTTCATATGCAGAAGTTTTTCACCGCGTCAGTGCAAATCGAAACACGACGATGACATGGTAGTTCAGCGATTCGTCTGATCCGGCTTGAGAAATACCACGTCGCCGGCTGATAAAACAGCAGGACGCGAGGATGTCACATCACCGATGCTCCATTGGTTTAATTCCAGCGTGCCCGCCAGCACACGGAGCGCGAATTGTCCTTGCGGTTTGCTTTCAAGAACGCCGGATGCGCCCGGCACGAACCAGGGCAAGCGCGACGGCGCGCCGGGTTTGGGATCGAAGGTCAACTGTTTTCTGACCGCCGAGTAATGCTGCCCGGAAAGAGCCAATGGAATGGCCCACAGAATCACCTGTCGGGCATAGTGTGAGTTACACCACGGTTGCCCGTCGTCGGAACGTGACAGGTCGCGCCAGTCCCAAAAATCCGCCAAATGCGTTCGCCACTTTCCGATGACCTTGTCGGCTTCGGCAAAGCTGGCATTTACCGATCCGCCCAGATAAAGGTTCAGTGTCGCCCAATCCAGTGATCCGGCCTCCCAGATAAGGTCATCAATCATGTCGGAACCGCGATGAGACATGACTTTAAGTCCGTACGGGCTGTTGTTGAACTCAGCCTCCGCGGCAAGATGACTGCGCGCTTTCGCAGGATCAACCACCCATCCCAGATCCAGGAGAGAAGCCCAGAGTTGCCCGTAAAGAGTGTCCGCGTGCAACGCATCCGAATAGGTGCCCTTGTTCATCCACCAGGCGCGGTAGTAGTGTCCGGTCCAGAGAAGATCGTCCATACGCTTCGCCGCTTTTTCAGCCTGCTGACGGCATTCCTCGGCGAATTTCGTATCGTGAACCAGATCAGCCATCTTTGCGGCGGCGCGCAATCCGGCTGCGTAAAGAACCGCGTTATATGCGACCACGTCTTTACTTTGAAATTTCCACCAATCGTAAGTGTTGTTAAGTCGCTCCGGCAGACCAAATTGCGCGCTGCGATTGATTTCCCATTCCGCCGCTTTGCGAACATGCGGCCACATCTCGTTCAGCCATTCACGATCGCCGGCCCAGAGAGATGTACCATAGGCTTCAAGTATAAATCCGGGTGTGCAGTCGCCCATCCAACGGCCACCGGCCTTGTCCAATTGCTTCTTCGACGTGCCGAGATTCTCACGAATGTAGCCGTCCGCATCCTGGTGACTGGCGTAGCCGCGGAGTTCGCTCTTCTCCAGGCTTGGGAAAAAGAATGCATACGGGAGTGCGCGGTACAAATGGATATGAACCGGATCGAGCGCCGGGCACGAAAACGATTCCCATTGGCGCCAACGTCCATTTTCCGTCCAGACACCGGTTTTCGCCATGGTCGCAACGCTGTTGATCATTGCGTCCTGAAGCAGGTCGGGCAGGTCGTTGTCGAAACAAATCTGCTGCCATTGATACAACCGATCCCACGTCTGGGGCAAACGTTCCAATGTTTTAGAGGCGATATCTCCGGCGTCTTTGTACAATGTGCTATAAAAATTTCCAATCCGCTCGGAATCATGGGCAAACGTGCGATTTGGAAAATACCATGCGAAGACCAGATTGATGTCCCGTGTTGCGCCAGCAGGAATATTTACTTTGGCGGCCACAGCGCCTTGAGCCGCCACGCCGTCCGATACTGCATTTGAGAACGTTCCGTCCCTCGAGAAATCCGCCCACACTTCTCCCAAATCGTTTGCAGTCCTGCCGGAAACAGATGCGTCTCCGCCGACTTGCACCACCATGGAACCGCTGACGGGCGTCGAACCCGGACAATCCCATCGCAAACCGCGCTTCAAGGCGCTTGCCACACCGCGAATGTGGTTCGGTAGGTTGAAGCATACTGCCGCCGAGACCGGCTGTGGCAGGGAATTCGTCAAATGAAATGTGAAAACAATTGCCGGCGTTGCCGATGCCTCGGGATTTCCGACAGCCCATTCGCTGTAGGCAAACAGCTCGACACCAATCGGCAATGATGGATCCGACAACCGCAATCGTGATACGGGAAAAGCACCGCTATATTCAATTTGTGCTATCGGGCGAAGGCCAGCCGGCGAATCCGTGCGGACGGCAAACGCTTGCGATGATTGGCCCCACGGTTGTACCCAAATGCCAAAAAGAGCATCGTGAAGCTGAACTTTGCTTCCACCGCCTCCCGGGGAATTGTTAAAAATGTTCCAATCCTGAAAACTGCCATCAGCGCGCAATTCAACCGTTCCGGCTCCCAGGCCACCCAACGGAACAGCCGAACGAATCCCCAACGGCGGCGGGACAAGTGTGCCGTCGGATTCCACCCGCCACAGGTATGGGTAACGACCGCCGCCACTATGAGAACCCCATTCGCAGCTCCACTCGGTCGGAGTTTCCACATAGTAACAATCTTGCGTGCGGGTTACCCAATTCATCTCCGATCGAACGACTCCAAGTACTTTAAAACGCAAGTCGTCCAAACCGTGTCCCGAAACTACTGCCTGGCTGGACGCAGGGCCAGCCAGGCTGGAAAAGCAGCCGACAAGTGTGAAAGCGGAAAGGCAAAATAGTTTGTGATAGTTTTTCATTTTTATCTGCAAGGTTTGTGCGACTCAAGTCGCCCAATCGAGGCGGGATTGCGCAGGAGAACAACAGCCATCTGCTATTTTGGAGTAGCTTCAGACCGGCTCATTGCGGCGCGCAGGCTTTGTTCCTGTTGAGCGCTCCAGTAACCGCAGTCGAGTTGAAGAAATATGGTCGTGTAGGGAATTTTCAGATTGCTCTTGAGTATAACGACCCGAAATGTCCTGCCGGCCTCGTCCAGTTTTGAGATTAGTTCTTCATGCGGCAATCGGTTGATCGGCACATTTCCCAGCAACCGATTTAGTTCAGTTCGGTAAGCTGTGACGCCGGGAGCCTGGGAATCAGTGACGCTCGACAGTTCGGCATCCAGATGCACAATTGGGCGGACATGCTGGTACTGATTCAGCGCGGCCAAAACCGTTCTGAGCACATCCAATTGGTCCGCGCCGGTGTAAATGGTTTCAACTCCCGCGCTAATCTGCTCCGGATAAGCGGAATCCGCAATCACTACCCAGTTTCGATGACCGAGCAACGGCAGCTCGCTTCGAAACCGATTTTCCCACGAACGATGATGGCTCCCGGAGGTTTGGCAGCCTTGCAGGAGCAGGGCGGAAGCAACGCAAAACGTGACGGTTGAGCACCGAACGATGGCAGGCAGGCAGGAACGGTTTAGAATTTTTATTAACATGATAAATAAAAGGATTATAGCTCGGGTTGGAATCAATGATCTACCATTTCAAATCAACATTGGCCGTGCGATGAAATTCCCGATGCCAGAGCAGATTCCACAAGCCGTTTACTTTGACTGGGTGAGTGGAGCCATCGGCGAAGACGAGGTTAATGGCGCGGTTATGCCGATTCATGCAAAACCTGGTCATGTCGCGTTGCCAGTCCATGGGATGTGTTTTGTTCCAGTCCGCGGTTGGCGGCGCTTCACCATTGGGCGTGCCGCTAGCCAGGTCATAAGGGTTGCCTCCATACCAGGCGCAGTCCGCGAACACCGGGACTTCGCTTGGGTGTATCACCGCCGACTCTCTTGACCACTGCCAATCCGGGTGATTTCGCCAGCCTTTTGAAAACGACGGAGGCAGCGAATTGATCCATTGGTTGATGCCGTAGCTGCCATAATCTCCCTTGCGAAAATAGCCTTCCGCCCGGTTTGGATTGTCCCAGCCCCAAAACTCGGTTGTGTTTCCATAACCGGTTTTGGATTGCAGGGAAGCGGTGGGACAAAGGCGGAATTTGGCAATATCGCTGTAGAGACTGGCGAGTTGCATCATCCAGGTTCCTGAGTCCACGGCGCCGTAATCTGCCATGTAACTGCCGTGGCTGTCTATCGTGTACATCCCTACAATCATTCCCCATTGTCGCAGATTTGACAGGCACCCGGTGGCTTTGGCCCGGGCCTTGGCTTTGCCTAATGCTGGCAATAACATCGCCGCCAGAATGGCAATGATCGCAATTACCACGAGCAATTCAATCAACGTGAAGCCTTTCCGGCCGTTTCTCGCCCGGTCGCGCTGCCGTTCGCAACATTTCTCGACAACCGGCCCAGGCTTCTGGTTGCTCAGCTCTTCAGCAGTTACTCCCTCCGACCGAATCCCGGACTGCAATTGATGTTCGAATTGGCAAATCATAAAACGTTCACTGCCGCAACCGATAGAATTGAGACTGACCAGGCAGCATATTGGTGATCAGCGAATTTGTGGGTCCGGCTGGCACCGCGACCCAATTCGCTTCCGACAGTTGATCACTGGATTCCAGGATAAACCGTTGTTGAGCCCAGGCAGGCCAGGACAACAGCAGGTGTCCGTCGGACGCGCCGAATTGAAGCGTCGGCGATGGCAGCTTCACCATGGAATTGTAATGCGCGCGCAAAGTGGATTCGTCCAAGGCACTCGAGTAAAAGGAGACTTCGTCCAGTGCTCCCATCCACCACTCGTCCCCGGCCCCGGTGCTTGATGCACCGAGTTGCGTGGGCGTGTTGGTGGAGTCGCCGAATCCCTTGGGCGCCATTCCAATGTAATTGCCATCCCAATACACCTGCCACTCCGGTCCGTTGAACGTAAGAGCCAGAAAATGCCAGTTCGTCCCGGCATCGGGTATGTTGACGGTGGCTGTGCCGTGGCCGTTCCAATAACTGATTTGACGTTTATCTTTCGTCATGTGGATGCTGTATTCTACCGCGCTGCCGTCGCGTGCGGCAACGATGCATGGATTGTATGGCGGACGGCTCAACCAATCAGCCCGCAGCCACAATTCTATGGTCCCGGTTCCGTTGGTAAAGTTGAAGGCCGGAACCTCTCCGAACTCGACAAATCCCGTCCCGTCCAGAACCAGGGCCTGGCCGCTACTGCCGTAAAATCCATCTGTGAAAGAATTACCCCCCGAAAGAGTTCCTGGGTTGATAGACTTGCTGTCGTTCGCGGTTCCATCGTCGAAAGTGTAGTAGGAAATAAGTCCGGGCTGGTCTTGAACCGCAGCCTGATAATTCTCGATGTTCGGACTGCCCACAGAAACACCTGCCACATCGCTCTGAACGGCGCCGGCCGCGTTGCTGACCACTGCGTAGTAATCGCCGTTGTCGGCTGGAGTTGTGCTCGCAATCAGTAGATCCGCATTCGTAGCATCAGGAATTGCTTCTCCGTTTCTGAACCATTGATATGACAGATCGACCCCATTCGCGCCGACGGTCAATTGCAGCGGCTCGCCTTCGAACAGCGCGACGCCGGCAGGTTGCAAGCTGATCTCCGGAGGTGTGTCACCCAGACCTGCGGCATAGTGCGCCAGAATGCGATCCGGAGCGGTCGGCGAATCGTAGAATGCCACTTCATCCACTGCGCCAATCCATTGTTCAGCGCCGTCGGAAGAGGAGGAACCCAGTTGCGTTTGGGCAAATGACATTCCAAACCACTGAGTCACCGTGCCGGCTGGCGCGCCATCCCAGTAAACCGTCCACAGCGGATTTGCTGGATCCGTGGAATCGAACGTCACCGCCAGATGATGCCAATTGGTGCCGGCGTCAGGGATTGCCACGCTCACCGCCGAAGAACCGTTCCAATATGTTATCGCATTCTTCGAGGCACTCATGTGAATGCTGTAGTTGACCGAGTAGGTGCTGTCCTGATCAGCAACAAGGCACGGATCATACCCTGGATCGCCCCGCCAATCCGCGCGTAACCACATTTCAATCGTGCCCGAGCCGTCCGAAAAATCAAAGCTGTCCACCTGACCCAGGTTTACCCGGCCAAATCCATCCAGTTGCAACGCCATATCCGGGCTGCCACCGAAACCGGATGCAAACGCTGTCGTTCCGGCGAGAGTTCCGTTCGCGCTTCCGGCAACATCATCCGCCGTCAGAAGATCAAATGTGTAAAACGACGACAGATTGGCCTCTCCCATTACCAGACTTTGATAAGCCGACACTGAGGGCGGCGCCTGATTTGACAGCACAATCGTCGCTGCTCCATTCGTGATCTGGCCGGCGCTGTTGGTGACCACGATGGAGTACGTCGCGACATCGCCCGTCGAAAGCCCGGAAAACACCAGCGTCTCACTTGTCGCGTCTGCAATGGTGTCTCCGTCTTTAAGCCATTGATAACTCAGCGGCTCAAGGCCGATGGCGTGCGCCCTGAGAGTGAGTTGCGCCCCCGGAAGGAACGTCCCGCCACTCGGCTGCACGTCAGCAACCGGCGCATCCGTATGGTCGAAGGCCAGGCCCGTCAGGTGCGTGTTGTCACCGGCTCCGCCACCGTTCACCGTAATCGTGATCGGATCCAACCCTTCACCGATATCGAAGGAACTATAGGTGACACCGACCTGATCCAAACCGGTGTTGATCGCCGTCGTCGAACCAGCCGAACCGGCATCTATCGTGATGAATTGAACGTCTTGCAGATTCAGGCCCCCATTGCCACCGCCGATAATCAGGGTAAGCCGAAAAGGCTGCGATGTAGCGCGATAAATGGTGAGAACGATGTCATTTCCCGATCCTCCAGATGTCGGTAACAACACTGCGGTCTGCTGAGTCGTTGCGCCGTCCGGCACCTCCAGATTTCCATAAGAGCCGCTGCCACTGGGCTGACCGGACCAAAGCTTCATCGCGTCGGAGATGACATCGGTAATGTAAGCGGGCCGTGACCACAACTGCTTGGCGCTCGACGTGGTGGAGTCATAGCCTTTCTGGCTTTTCCCAGCCGCCACTCCCCATCCATAGAGCAGATAGCCGTCTGTGCCATACATGGCATCATTGTCAACGTCCTGCGCCGCGACCGTTCGCCAGTGAGTATCGGTGGCCGTGTCCTCGGGAAGCGCCGTGACGCTTGCCTGTGTTCTGGAGAAGGTCAAAAGGCAGGCCACTCCTATCAGGATCAGAAGTAAAGCACTGCGTTTAAATTGCGTGGCGGTAGTTTTCATTAGGTCTAATGGCTTGGTGATGGTTTGCGCGTTGTACATGTTGGATGCTTGCCCGACGTTATCGCAACGGCTTCAGCAGCGTCCATTGAACATTTGTTCGACCCGTCTCCGAAACTCGATATTCCTCTTGTGGACGATGGGTTTGTAAAGCCATGTGGCAAAGATTCGAACATCAAAATCGGAAAAAAACTCAAATGCCGCTGCTCGGGTCAGCCGGGATGTTGGGCGTCAGTTCATTCAAATTTTTGACGTGGTGCTTGAGAGTCGGCGCAGTCTGCTGCGAAGTCTTTGTGCATTTGAAAAATTTGCGTCGCAGCGGCAGTAATGAAACATAACTCACGATCTCTATCCCGTAATTATTATGTTTATCCGGAATATCGGGTGGGGAATGTATTAATAAGAAGGTGTCGCGTTGCTTATTCAAACCACCAGATTGATCATGAAATTCGTTTTGAAGATTTAAATGGATGAACAATTTCCGTGCGCAGACCAGCTTCTATCCCAATGAACGTGACCGGACTGAACATCGCCGCGACACGATCACTCAACGTTTCGAAACTGATACAGGTTGGCTCCGGTCAGGGTTGCGTCGCATCAATTGACGAATCCTCGACAATTGATGCGTTCTGGATACGGGCAAGAATCTGGTTTCGTTGCGTGGCGCTTATCCAGGTCGAATTCAAAAAATATTGTCGTGCCGCGACAGGATCAATTCGAACCCATTGATTTACGAGATGTTCCAATGAGATCCGGCGCAGATCCGGATCGGAAATACTCTCAACCCATCCCGCCGCAAGTTCCGGACTGCGGTTTGCGTTGTCGGTTTTGTGAATCATCATAGAAGCGCCGAAATCAAATTCCGGTCCGCGCGGTAATGCGTTCAGCCACGCGCCCAAACCGGCCGGGTCCTGCAATGACCAGTTTTTAACTGCCGCGATCAACGCCTGATCGCGCGCGGCGCCGGATGGAAGGGTCATCGCATACGCGGCGAGCGACGAATAATTATTTTCACTCCAGCCGTTCAACGCTGCTTGATAAGCGGATTTCCGCAATTCTTCATTTGAAACCATACCGAGAGTTTTCAGGGCATCCTCCGGCTGCTCCGCGCCCCAACGTTTAAATAGAGCCGCCATCGAATTGGCTTTCGAATCACCGGACATCTCTGCAACCAGACCAAAGGCCGTCTCGAACCGCCCTTCCGCGCCTAACATTCCGGCGAGCATCGAAGCACAAACGTTGCCTGCGTCCGGATTTTTTCCTAACAACTCGCGCGCCATTTCGACCGCGATGTCAGTCTGAGTTACCGCGCCCTTCAGAGTTGCCTCCATTTCCGAAGCGCGCGCGGACTCATCCTGCGACAGAACCCAACTCATCGCCGAGCGCGGATCCGTTTCGCCCCAGGCGCGCAGCACGGCAAGGAGCAGTCGTAGCTTGAACGCGGGATCCGAGCGTGACTGAGCGAAAGCAATTGCTTTCTCCGGCGAATCCGCAATCAGGTCCCGGGCGGTCTGCAAAAGTTGGTCATCTGAATCGCTATTACGTGCGAATGGGAGGTCGTCCAGCTGCGACCATGCGTTTTCCTGTTTCCCAAAGGAATTTGAATCCGACGTTCTTTCTGGTTCGGTATTGGCCATTCGATATTGCTCCTCAGGCTTCCGAATCTCGATCGTTGCTTCGCCATTTTCTGCGCGCTCGACCAATCGCCAGCCGATGCTTGCGATCAGAATACAAGCCAGTCCGCACGAAAAAAGAAGCGGAATTTTTCGAGACCAGTTCATCTTCGAAGTTGCTGGAATTTGGGCTGATGGACGCGAATTTTGCGTCCATCAGCACAGTCATTTTGGCGTTATTGGGCCTGACGCGACCATTGCTGGTTGCTGCTGCCGCTGTCGCTCCACTGGCCCAAGGCGGAACCGTTTGTTGTCCGGCCCATTCCATCCAAATACAATCCTGTCGCGCGATTCTGATAGCGATAGTAACCACCGGAAACGCTTTCGAGCCACTGTTGATTGTTGCTGTTGCTGTCGCTCCACTGACCCGCATTCGATCCGTCGGTGGTGCGGCCCATGCCATCAAGGAAAAGACCCGTTGCGCGATTTTTCAGACGGACATAATTGCCGTCCGCAATAATTTCCCATTGTTGATTAAAGCTGCTGCTGCCGCTCCATTGGCCGCAATCATCACCATTGGAAGTTCGTCCCATACCGTCAATGTAGAGGCCCGTGGCGCGATTTTGAAATTTGTAATAAGTTGTTCCGCCGCCTCCGCCACCGGCAACACCGTCGAGTTCCACGCAATCATAAGCAAACGCCGCGCTCAACCAGGTGCCAAGATCGCTGCTGCCGCTGATGGGCGAAATAGTCATCGTGTTCTGCCCGGAAACCAGATCCGAGGCCGGAATGCTGTAGGTGAAGGTCGTGTTGTTTCCGCGATAAGTGCCGATGGTGATGCTGCGCGAGTCGGGTTGGCTGGAAGCGCCCGGGTTCGACAGCGCATGGCCATTGATTGTTACTGAAGGTCGTCCGTTATTATAGGCACAGGTAATTCCGATACGCAGCGTGGAATTTGCTACCTGATTGGCCGCCAGATTGAATTTGATTGTGGTTGGTGAATTCGCGCCGCGAAATTGAACCGCCGGAAAACTGCCAACCGAATCGCCAAGCGTGAAAGTTTTTGGACCCCAGCTTGAATTGCGATTGTCCGACGGGTGCATCTGGGAGATATTGTTTCCGTTCAGGAATTCCTTCGGCGATCCATCCCATGTGCCAATTTTCCATACCGTGGTCGGATGTGATAACGCGGAAGAAAGATTGAGCGTCGTGTTTCCGCCGCTGGTTACGGAGACATTTGCGGTGGCGACGCCGAGTTCGCCCTGATAAAGCGTCGCGGTGTAATTGCCGGGTTTCATTCCTCCACAGGAATACGAACCGCCGCTGACCGAAGCCCAATATTGCGCGGCGCTGTTCGCAAAACCCACCAGCCCGCTCGTGCCGGCATCCAGTCCGGATACTGTTCCATGTACCGTTCCCCGTCCGGAAACCCAGCCTTGCAGCCCAAGACTGGACATCCAACTGAAGTCCGGTACGGAAGGCGTGCTGCCTGATGTGAAAATCAGCGCATAAGGTCCATATAATACGTTTACTCGGTCTGCTTCGGTCTGATTGTGCCCGGAGTTCATGTAATTATAAACTTCCGCATCCGTGCCCGTTTGATTTTGGATGTCGCGAAAAAACGGGCCGCCGGAGCTGCTTTCACGATTTCCATACGCCATGAATACGCCGACGCCGCTGCCGGTCACACCGCGCACTGTCAAATCCTTGGCTTGTTGATTGCCATAATATTTCGAGCGCGTTGTGCCGTCGCTCATTCCGAAAATGTCCGAACTTTCAATTGCCCCGGTGTTGCCGCGAAGGTCCGAGTTGACCGGCGCATTTGGAAAATGACTGGCCTGCAGACGCGTGATCCAGCGCAATTCACCCACCGACGGTTCCGCGGAAATATAAGTGGCCATGTACATGGTCGCATCGCCATTGCGCGACGAAATATAATGCGTGAGCGTGCTGGTCGCGATGGTGATCACCACTGTTGATCCGGATGGCGATGTCGTCCAGGTCACCGTGGCCGATCCCAGGCCGGAGCCGATCTGAGAATGCTTGGATTGATCGTTCAATTCGGTGCCGTTCCATTTAATGGAAGTGACATCGCCATTGGATTTATTGACGGTGTACACCAGCCCGGCGTGCGTATCCACAACGACTGTGGAACCGTTGTCGGTAACGCCGATTGCGGCGCCGAAGGCGGATTGTGCCAGAAGGAGAGTCGCAAGCGCCAGGAGGGAGGCGATTCTGAGCAGTAGTTTCGGAGGGTTGCAGGTATTGGTTGATGGTATCATACGGATAGTTATGAACGGTTGACTGAGGTTGTTTAAAAACGCACCCGCAATGTGGTGGACAAGCCAGCGCGTTTGAGTGGGGACTTCAGTGCGGATTATAATTGAAAACCAATCAGTTGCTATCGCCAGTTCGGTGGATACCTGATGTCCTCAGCTCAGAAATTGAGCTTTCCCATTTAGCAACCTTTCCGCCCTGCCGGGGACTCCTGAAGTTTGTGACGACGCGCCTGGGCTGTGCGCTGTCCCGCAGGTTTGTGGAAAAGTAAAACGCTCCAGCAGAGTTAGGCTCAATCAGGAACCAACCGATAAAATCGCGCGGGAACTTCGGACGGAGCGGCGCGTCCGTTCTGGCCGAAATCTGGAATGGAAACGACGCCGTCGAGATTGGTCGTCGTGTCCATGAATTGCCATGGACCGGAAAGATTTTCCGCTGATTCCACGCGCCAGACGGTGTTTGTGGGACCGAAAATATTGAGCAGAATCGGCGAAATGCCGTTAAGTGTTTCGGAATTTTCGCCGGCCGGATTCAACGCATGCGCAATGCCGAGCGTCGGAAAAACCGGAGGATTCGTAATCACGGTTTTTAAACAGATGTCGAACGCGACGTCGTCCCAGGTGTCTGCCCAGGTGTTGTTCAAAACAATGGCGATGGTGTTGGTTCCGGCGCGAAGGAGATTTAAAAACGGCGCGAGATCATAATATCGAACAATGTTTCCCTGGCCGCTTGTTGCTTCGATTCCGGTCGTCGCGAGCCTGTTTCCGTTCAGGAAAATTTCCATCGGTTTTCCCGCGTCGGTGCAGGTTGCGGACAGAAGCAATTCCTCGCAATGCGCATCCGGCAAAACAAATTGCCGGCGATAATAATAAGCCGGTTTTCGCGAGGGCAGGGCGGTGACGATATTTGTCGGGCCGCTGCCGGCGCCGAATTTTGCAACGTTGATCGGCCAACCGGCATCGTTGAAATCCGGTGAAAACCAATCCGGCGGCGGCGCGTCGGATGAGTAACGCCAGCTTGAGCCAAAGGAAATTAAGTTCGTCCAGATGGCGGAATCCGGCGATGGCAACGCGCGGAAGAAAACGTCGTCCATGTAAAACGAACCGCTGCCCGGCGCGGTCATTGTGAACCAATGCGTCAGCGAAATGTTAGGAAATCCGTCTGGCAAAATGAAGGCGCGATTCGCGTAAGTCCAAGCGGTGTTGGTCGTGCCGATCGCGAAATGCGGCGTGAAATAGCAAGGGTAAGGGCGCGGCGGACGATTGTTTGTGTCCTCGCTTGTTTTCGCCGAACTCCATTCCAGCCAATGTTCCGACGGTTTCGAAATGCCGCCGCTTTTGAAAAATCCGCCGAAGCTGTAAAGAGTTCCGGGCGTGACGGGCATGTAGGAATTGGGCGTTCCATATTGGCCATATTGAGAAATCGAGCCGCCGCTGCCGTTGTTGAGCAGTTTGATTTCCATGGATTTTGCGCCCTGATAAAAAACGTTTGTGGACACGGTCATGTTCGTCGCGTCAATGTCGCCCGTGAACCATTTGTCCCAATGACTGTTTTCATTTTCCTCAAAGCCGGAATTCGCGACGAGGTTGTTGTCGAGCAGGGGAACAATTGCGAACGGCGCGGAAAAAACTTCGTTTGTATCATAGACTGCCGCGACTTCATAAATGTATTGCCGTCCGGATTCCAATCCCGAATCGGTGAAAGACGTGGCATTGGGCGTGAGCGTCATCAGATGCGTAAATTTTCCGTTCGGATCGGTCGCGCGATAAATGCGCCAGGCTTTTGGAAAATGTGCCGGCGAATGGCTCCAGGAAAATCTGGCGAAACGATAGCCGGATTTTTTGCGCGTGATGAGCGGCGTTCCAGGCGGAAAGAGCGGCGCGTTGAAATTACCGTCGCGATGTTTATTTCCGCGATGCGTCGCCCACGAAACGGGATCGTTTCCGGTTGAGCCGAAATTTTGAATATAAACGCGGCCGGCGAGCGAACGGCAAACGACATCCAATCCGTCGCCGTAAACATTCGCAATGGTCGGAATGTGTTTCAATCCGCCGGGAACGGGCTCGGAAAATTTCAATGTTCCGTCCAGCGCGAAAACATACAGCGCGCCATCCGATGGATTGGCGGACGGATTGTAAATGCCGATAATAATTTCCTCGTGACCATCGCCGTCCACATCGCCAACGACCGGCGGCGTCGGCAGATACGGCGCGAAATCTTTCGGCCAGCCCGGATGATCCTCCAGTTCAACTCCGTTCCAAAAACGAAAAGCGATTTCGGATGAATGCGTGAAACTCAGAACGTCCACGTGATTATCGTGATCGGGATTGATCGGAATCATGCACGCGTTGTTCTGCCATTGGTTGAGCGGAAAACTCACCGGCGATTTCCATTTGCGCCAGAGAATCGCGCCGTCATCATCGAGAATGGTTTCGCTCGGCGTCCAGAGCGGATTGAGTTGAGTTGTCGGAACGAGAACTTC
The DNA here is from genome assembly GCA_035701135.1 of Verrucomicrobiia bacterium. Classification (GTDB taxonomy): domain Bacteria; phylum Verrucomicrobiota; class Verrucomicrobiia; order Limisphaerales; family DASXHY01; genus DASXHY01. Next base: position 4,341 of record DASSNZ010000289.1, on the reverse strand, counting down.
GCTCAAGCCATCTCCGTCAATATCCGCCGTATAAATATCCACGCCCTGCTCGTAGGAGCCGCTGAGCAATCGCTGATTTTTTCCGAATTGCCCGATAAGATTTCCGCTGCCGAAAAGTCCGTGCGGTTTCGTCTTGTCGAAACACACCACGCTGTCGCTGTCGTTCAGAACGTAAGTATCGAGCGGTTTTTCCGTGTTCGCGTGGCCGAGCGCGAGGCCGGATTCGACGAGTTGATGGAAGTGGTAAATGTAATTTTTCGCGCCGCTCGCGGCATCGAAAAATACAACGCCGCCCGACCATGTTTCGCCGGTCATTCCCCATTCGCCCGCGCCCCAGATGTCGTTGATGAACGGATTGAAATCCTGATCGCCGCTCGTGTTGTCCGGATCAATTTTCCAAGCAGTGACAATTTCCTTGTGTCCGGTTCCGGTGATGTCCGCGATAATCGGACTGGAAACCTGCGATGAAAAAACGGCGTTTGCCGGAAGATGCGAAATAAATTTTCCGCCGTTCGACCAATAAAAACCATTTGTCGCCGTCATGAATCCGCTGTCGGGAACATAGTTCAAGCGATTCACCTGATTGGACCAGACCAGCGAACCATCTCCGCGCAAAGCGATAACACTCGCGCCGCATGTAAAAATAATTTCATCGCGGCCATCGCCGTCGAGATCGTAAAGCGTCGGAGAAACATTGATTTCGGCATTTCCAACGTAAGGAAAACCGGGCAGCGGCGAGCCGTCCGGTTTGAAAGCATCCAGAAACCACGCGCCGAAGGAGTCGCGATACGGAATAACGATTTCCAGTTGCGCGTCAGAATCGAGATTTCCGACCGCGAGCGTTCCCAATTGCCAGCCGCCGTTTCCGGCCTGGAACGACGAAAGTTCGGTCGCGCGCACCGGAATTCCGCCGAGCCAGATCGCCATCGCGATGCTCGCAAATTGAATGTATTTCCACATCTGACCGTCAGGTTGAAGGCGCGTGAATAGAACGAAATCAGAAACCATCCGGGTTTGTTGTCGGTGTCCGGCCTACAGGGCGGGAAAATTTCCGGCGAAAAAATTTTCAAAAATTTCAAGTAACTTGACAGTTACTTCGCTTCGTCTAGTTTCCGAACGACCGCACCGAATGAAAGCCGAAGCGAATTCAAAACCGAAACACGCCTGCCGGAACCCGCGCCAAAGCCGCGAGCGGATTCTCGAATCGGCGCTGAAGGAATTCGCAGCCAAAGGATTTGCCGGCGCGCGCGTGGATTGCATCGCGCGGCAGGCGCGCATCAACAAACGGATGCTGTATCATTATTTTGGCGACAAGGAAGGGCTGTTTCGCGAAGTGTTGCGTCGCAAAATGGCCGAACGCGCCGCGTGGCTGGCGTCCGCGCCGGAGGATCCGATCGAGCGGCTTCCGTACTGGTTTGACCTGGCGTTTCGCGATCGCGACTGGATTCGTCTGCTGGAATGGGAATCCCTTCAGTGGGGTGAGGACAGAATCATTGACGAGGAACATCGCACGCGGGCATTTGCCAACGCGAACGACCGCATCCGGCGTTTGCAGGAAAAAGGCCGGCTCGATTCGGATTTCAATTCCGGCCAGTTGATCCTTTCGATGATGGCGCTCACCGCGTATCCGCTGGCGTTTCCGCAATTGGCGCGGCTCGCGACCGGGCTTGCGGTTTCCGATCCGAAATTTAAACACCAATACGAAAAATTCCTCCGGCAATTCGCCGCCGCGTTCAAGCCGGGAAATAAAAATTCCAATGCCGGAGGCAAGACCGTCAAATGAAATCCACTCGCGAACGTTTCCGCCGAAAATCATTTTTTCATTTGCCCGAAGTGCGTCGGCGCGATCCGCGATTCACGCGAATTCTTCCGGGCGCAACGTGTATTATTTCCGGGCTGATACTCGCGGCGCTGGCGGTTTCCTGCTCGCGCAAATCCGCGGAAAAAGTTTCAAAATCTTCCCAGGAACCCGCGCCGGTGCTGGTCGCGAAAGCGGAAACACGCGATGTTCCCGTCCAGATCCAGGGCATCGGAACCGTCCAGGCGTATTCGACGGTTTCCATTCGCTCGCAAATCACGGGAGCTATCACGGACGTGCATTTTGAGGAGGGGCAGGAAGTCAAAGCGGGCGATCTGTTGTTCACGCTCGATCAGCGTCCGTGGCTGGCGGCATTGAATCAGGCAAAAGCGAATTTTAAACGCGACGAGGCGCAGATGATCAACGCGCGACTGGAGTTCGAACGCACGAGCAATCTGTTCGAGAGCAGGATTGCGTCGCAACAGAATCTGGATGCCGCGCAGGCGGATTATCTTGCGGCGCAAAGCACGATGGCCGCCGACAGCGCGGAAATCACCAACGCGGAAGTCAACCTGAGTTACACGGAAATCCGCGCGCCGATTGACGGACGAACAGGCAGTTTGAATGTGAAAAATGGAAACGTGGTCAAAGCGCCGGACGACGTGCTCGTCACGATCACTCAAGTGCATCCGATTTACGTCGGCTTTTCCGTGCCGGAACGGGAACTGCACACGGTCCGTCAGCAACTCAAAAAAGACACACTGACCGTGAAGGCGTACGCGCCGGGCGAAACCAATCGCGTTTCAAACGGCGTGTTGACGTTCATTGACAACGCCGTGGACACAAACACGGGAACCATTCTTCTGAAAGCGACATTTCCCAACACGAACAATTGGTTGTGGCCCGGGCAGTTTGTGCAGGCTGAATTGACGTTGAGCGTTCTCAAAAACGCCGTCGTTGTTCCCACGCAGGCCGTGCAAACCGGACAGAACGGCGAGTATATTTTTGTGGTGAAACCCGATTCGACGGTGGAAATGCGGCCCATCGTTTCGGGAATTACAGTTGACGATTCGCAGGTGATTCAAAGCGGGCTCCGATCCGGCGAAACCGTCGTGACGGACGGGCAACTCCGCCTCACGCCCGGAGCGGAAGTGACGGTCAAATCGTCCGAGGCAAACGCGAATTCAACGGAGGCGGAATGACGAAAACGAAACAGCAAATGCGCGTCTGGCAACCGGGAAAAAATTCCGCCGCTCTTTGCCCACTGAAATGAGCGTTCCCGAATTATTCATCCGCCGACCCGTAATGACCACGCTGGTCATGGCGGCGATTTTGCTTTTCGGCATCGCCGCCTACGAGCAGTTGCCCGTGAGCGATTTGCCGAGCGTGGATTATCCGACGATCAACGTCTCGGCCAGTCTGCCTGGCGCGAGTCCGACCACGATGGCATCCGCCGTGGCGACGCCGCTCGAAAAACAATTCTCCACCATCGCGGGAATTGATTCCATGTCGTCCGTCAGCGCGTTGGGAAACACGCGCATCACGATTCAATTCGATTTGAGCCGGAATATTGACGCGGCGGCGCAGGACGTTCAGGCCGCGATTTCCAAGGCGTCGCGCCAATTGCCGCCCAACATGCCGACGCCGCCGACGTTCAGCAAAGTGAATCCCGCCGATTCGCCGGTTCTTTACCTGGCATTTTCGTCGGACACATTGCCGCTTTCGACCGTGGATGATTATGGTGAAACGCTGACCGCGCAGCGCATTTCCATGGTCAACGGCGTGGCGCAAGTGAATGTTTACGGCTCGCAGCAATACGCCGTTCGCGTGCAGGTGAATCCGGACAAACTCGCGGCGTACGGCGTCGGCATTGACGAAGTGGCGGACGCGATTTCGGCGGGAAACGTGAATCTGCCGACCGGCACGCTTTACGGAAAACACCAGGCGTTCACCGTTCTCGCCAGCGGACAACTGACGAAAGCGAAGGAGTATCGGCCGCTGATTGTTGCGTATCGAAACGGACGTCCGATTCGGCTGGACGAAGTCGCGCGCGTGACCGACAGCGTGCAGAACGACAAAGTCGCAAGCTGGTTCAACAACACGCGCGCCATCGTTTTGTCCATCCAACGCCAGCCCGGCGCGAACACAATCGAGGTGGTGGACAACATTAAAAAAATGCTGCCGCAACTGCGCGCGGAAATTCCGGCGTCGGTGGACATCAACGTTTTATTCGATCGTTCCGCATCCATTCGCGAATCTGTGAACGACGTTCAGTTCACGTTGTTGCTCACGGTTTTTCTCGTGGTGATGGTGATTTTTCTTTTCCTTCGGAATCTTTCCGCGACGATCATTCCCAGTCTTGCGTTACCGATGTCCATTATCGGCACGTTCGCGGTGATGTATCTGCTCGGATACAGCCTCGATAATCTCTCGCTCATGGCGCTGACATTGTGCGTGGGATTTGTGGTGGATGACGCCATTGTCATGCTCGAAAATATTGTGCGCCACATTGAAAACGGAGAAAAACCGTTTGAAGCCGCGCT
>DASSNZ010000288.1:0-5647 GCA_035701135.1 Verrucomicrobiia bacterium | reverse complement strand
GACCTTATTGATGCTTATCGAGGAGGAGTTGTCGCCGAACATTCAAAAACGTATACCTGGGGAAGAGTTTTGATTTCCGAGCGAGGAAACACGAATCGAATTTAAATTTGAAAGATGAACGAATCTTACAGCCCGCCAATTATGGTGCGAATTTTAGCGATTCCGGTTATTGGAGATCTTATTTGCAATGTGCTGTATGGCTTAATGAAAGTAATCGTGCCGGTGTTCACATGGCTGTCGGACGGTGATCGCCTGAAAATTGGCGTGTCACGGATATGGTTTCCTAAAGAAAAGAAAGAGGCTGTTTTAAAAGGAGTGGAATTTCTGAAAAAGCACGACGAACAGTTGTACTTGCGCCTCACCAGTACCAGCCGTCCTTTATTGTTTTATTACAGTTCCGATGCGGTAACTGCAAATAACGGTGGGCCGATCTACGGCCTTAATGAGCGTTTCATGTGTTGGGGACCGGGCGGCGTTGCCACCTTTCTGGTTCAGTCGCTTCTCATGTTTGAAGCTTCACCATCACTCAATCAGGTGCGGATAACCGAAAGCAAACTTGAAAGAATAAGAAATGTTCCCAATGAAGTCCTGCAATGGATGTGCTCGCATTCTATTCGGGCGGACCTTATTGATGCTTATCGAGGAGGAGTTGTCGCCGAACATTCAAAGAATTATGCCTGGGGAAGAGTTTTGATTCCCGAGCGAAAAACGGCTCATTGAATCGCGCGATAATTCCGATATCCGGATTCAATTTAACAGAAGAAAACCAAGGAAACAAAGTGAAGGCAGTGAAGTGCGAACCAGTGGCGAAAATCAATTCAGGCGAACCAGTTTTGGTTTGGACGCAAAGATGCGCTCCAATGCAAACGACAGCCTCCTCCTTCTTGTTTGCTTCGTTTGCTTCTGTTCAGTTTTGATTCCGGAATTTACCGCGAAATTCCCGGCGGTATTCCTAACATGTTATTCACGGAACGACGAAGCGATTTGTGGGAGAACTCTGGCGCGCGATTGTTTCATTGAGCGTATTTAATTTTACAAATTGAACGTGGCCGTCCGCGAAACCGAGATCACCGCCGATTTTTTGCATGTCATGGGTCCAATTCATGTTCAGATTAGTAGTCACCGTGAGCACACTTCTACTGCCGGACGACCGTTTGCCTCCAGATTGCGGTCGCCTGAAAGAATTGTTGTCGCGCCGCCATTGGTGGATGAATCGAGATTGAGAAAATAGCTCAGATTTTGATCGGCTAATTTTCTGTAATCAGTTGCGGGATTCCTTGTTTTGTCGGTCGGACAAATTAAAAGAGTTGGAAGCAAGTAATTTGATAATGATTGGAAATGCCGGAACGCGCGGCCTTTATCCGCAAATCCAGAGAGCCGCCGTGGTTCGTGGAAACCGCCCACGGAAATTGGCCGGTGTTGTCTGAGGCCCAGATGAAAAATCCGATATTTATTTGCCGAAGGTTGCTCATGCATTGGCCCATATTTGATTTGCGTGGTCCATTGTTTATTGACGACAATGATGGCAATAGAAAAGCAGCCAAAACCACAATGATGGCGATCAACGCCAGCAGTTCAATCAACGTGAAAGCTCTCGCCGCTTTTTTAAAAATGAATCTGTTCACAATTTCATCAACGGTCAGGCGATTTAGATTTTATCTTCCGATTTCAAGCGCCGTCCTCACCCCTTGCTCTGGCTGATTCTGTCGGGATGTCGCGCGCGGCTCACGGCGGTGTCGTAAGTGATCAGGCATTTGCAATAGAGATCGTAAAGGCAGTTGTCCATCAGAACCATTCCGTCTTTGCGTCCGGTTTGAATCATGTTTTCCAACTGGTGAAGCTGGTTTTCGCGAATCAGATTCCGCACCGCGCCGCTCGCCACGAGCAATTCATACGCAAGCACGCGCCGCGTCCGATCCGCCGCCGGCAGCAAATCCTGCGAAATAATTCCCTGAAGCGCGTTGGCCAGTTGCAAAACAATCTGCCGCTGCGCGTTGCCTTCGAAAACGCCGATAATGCGCTCCAGCGCGTGGGAAACGTTCGGCGAGTGCATTGTCGCAAGAACCAGATGGCCGGTTTCCGCCGCGGTGAGCGCGGTGGAAATCGCCTCGTGATCGCGCATTTCTCCGACGACAATCACATCCGGGTCCTGGCGCAAAACGTGAATCAGCGCGCGATTGAACGAATGCACGTCCGTGAGCACTTCCTGCTGCACGACAATCGCGCGCTTGTTCTGATGCACAAATTCAATCGGATCTTCAATCGTGACGATTTTGCAGCGTCGCTCGCCGTTGATCAGGTCAACGAGATAATTCAGCGTCGTGGTTTTTCCCGCGCCGGTCGGGCCGGTAATGAGAACCAGGCCGTTCGGACGCCGTGAGAGATCATCAATTTTTTCCGGCAAACCCAGTTCCTGCCGCGTGGCAATGCGTTCGCCGCAAAACCGCAGGCTGATTTCCGGATGACCATTCCGGCGGTAAAACGTAACGCGGACGCGCCCGGCGACGCTGTGCAAAAGCGAGATGCACAATTCCCATTCGCGTTCGAATTTTTCTTTCTGCTGCTCGTTCAGCAGGCTTTCGGTCATGCGCGTGATTTCCTCTTCGGTCAGCGCGTCTTCGTCGGCGATGATGATTTCGCCATTCACGCGAAACGCGGGCGGAACGCCGGCGACGAGGTGAAGGTCCGACGCGTCAAATTCGTTCACCGACGAAAGAAGACGATCCAGATTTTCCGTGCTCATGATTTAAAGAATTGCCGCCAGACGCCGCGAACGCGCGCCCAGATTCCGGTTTCGCTCAATCGAATGCGCGCCAGATCCGCCTCGCGGCATTGCGGATTGAGTTGTTGCGCCTGAGTGTAGGAATTTTCCGCCGCGCCAATCAAGCCAAGCGCCTGCTGGCATTGGCCGAGTTGAAGCCAGAGAATGAAATGGCCGGCGTTCAGTTCAACGGCTTTTTGCAGCAGCCTGAGCGCGAGAACGAATTGCTTGTAATACAATCGAATCCGCGCCGCGAGCCACGCAACGAACCAATCGTGCGGCGCGAGCGCGAGCGCTTTGTCGAAACAATAATCCGCGCGCGATTCCTCCCGCGCGAGCAAAACATCCGCGCGCGCCAGCCAGATGTAAGGCGTGTCGCCGCGTTCCTCGATCGAAGCGTCGGAAAACGCGAGCGCGCCCTGCAAATCTCCGCCGCGTCCGAGCGCGACGGCTTTGGCCGCGAGCAATTCGGGTTCGCGCGGAAATCGTTCCAGCGCCTTGTCGGCCCAGAGTTTCGCTTCGCGAAATTCGCCCAGTTCGATCAACATGCGGACCTGGCCGGTCCACGCGACGGCGTTTTGCGGATTGAATTCGAGAACTTTGGAATAGAAACGCAGGCCGGGTTCGAAATTTCCATTTTCAAAAGCCGTGCGCGCTTCGGCGAGATAATAGGACTCGTCTTTGATCAGCGGCTTTTCGTTTCTTTGCGACGGATTTTCCTCCGACTCGCCGCCCAGCTCGAGATTCACAAAACGGCTCATGGAAGTTGCTTTCGTCCGAACCAGCGCGCGAACGGTTTTCCGATCCAATCGGATTCGGAAACCATTCCGTTCGCCTGCATGGCCTGCATTAAATGAATTTGCGCCGCGCGCCCGTGGCCGCTTTGTGCCAGATTCGGCAGAATGAACCAACATTTTTCCGGCACAATCCATTCGCCGTCCGCCGGCGTGTTTGCCGGACGCGGAAAAATCGCGTTGTTGATTCGCATTGAGTTGACGGAAAATTGAATGTGATCGCCCGTGAGGCCAAGAACTTTTTCGACGGCGAAACCGGCGCGGACAATGACTTCGCCCGATTGAAATTGACCGACGCGATAAGCGATCCAGTCGCCTCTCGCAACGTGGCGCGGAGCGGCCCGGAGATTCACAACCACGACGCCGCGCGGCGTTCGCAGCGGCATGAGCCAGTGCGTTCCGAGATAATTCACCAGCGGCGCGTACGCGGCGAGCCAGACAATCAGCGCGGTTCCGAGCGCGACGAAAATCCGATATCCCAAAACGCTGCGTTCGCGAACCCAGGAAAATTCCATGTAAACAATGCTCGACGCATGAATCGAAATCATCAGTCCGAAAGCGACGTTCGCGATTCCGTATCCCAGCGCGCCGAAGAAAATGATCACCGCGACGCCGTACGCGCCGAGAAACGCCCAGCCAAAAATCCGCTGGCCGCGCGCGAAAAAAGAAAATCCGGGAATGACAAGGCTCAGAAGAAATCGCGTGAATGAAATTCCGTCGGGGAGATGAATGCGATCCAGATGCAGAACGCGCCGCAGCGCGAACCATGGAGAAAGAAAACGGTTGTACCACCGCGCGCGCGGCGGATAAAATGGCGAAGCGGTTTCCGAATTCATTCCTGTGATTTTTGATTTGAGAATTACGATTTACGATTCAGCCAGTCGGTTCGCGCGTAAATCCGAAATCGCAAATTGTAATTTTTTTTCAGTGTCGTTGATCAATATTGATCTGCACGTTTTCGTCCGGCTCGTAAAACTCGCTCGTTTCGCGGCGCGATTGCATTTCTCCGACGACGCGCTCGAAAATTTTCATCGCTTCGAGACAGCTTTTGCCTTTGTAACCTTTCACATGCACTTCGACGCCGCCGTCCGGCGCAATCGTAATTTCAAATTCGCGTTGTGGCATAATTTTATTTTTGAGCTTCGGATTTTGAGTTCCGAGTTCCGGGTTTGATGCGTGGCAATTAAAAACTCCAAACCAGAAACTCAAAACTCGAAACTTCCTTCATCCGTCCCAATGCCGCACCTTGAGCCGAATCGCCTGGTTCTCGTCCACTTCTTCCTCGACGATGTTGAATTCGCGCGCGCGGCATTCTTCAAGGAGCCGGTTATAAATATATTTCTGAACGACGCGCCGGCTCAGTTCCTCGCCGATTTCGCGCAATTGCGCTTCCGTGTAACCCGCGCCCGAAACACAAACCGACGCCTTCCCGCGCGCGTCGCGTGAAAACGTCACCGTCACTCCGCCGCGCGTCACGCGAATGCGCTGGTCGCGGCCAAGCTGGTTCGTGACGATTTCGCTCTGCTCGATTTCAAGTTGGATTTTGCGTTCACCGGTTTGTGTCGCCTGATTTGTCTGCTCGCCGCGAATGCTCTCATCCACAATCGTGTAGCCCAGCGACGTCGCCGCCGCGACCACCGCAGCGCTGAAAGCCGGCCACGCCGCGATGACGACGGGAGTTAAAATGCAGACGGCGCTCATAATCGCTCATTGGTTTTTCGTGTGAAACACGAGCAGATACGGAACGGCGGAATGACCTTGCGCATCCTTGAATCCGTGAAATTTTCCGCTGTTGATCCAGTAGCCGTAGGTTTTGTCCGGTTCGAGTTTTACTTTCAGAATGCAGGTTTTGTGGTCGCTGTCGTATTTCGGTTTTCCGATGACTTGCGGTTCGGAATTTTGCCAGGCCGACGACCAGCTCCACGAGTTGTCTTTCATTTCCTTGCTGAACGTGATTTTGATTTCCACAACGCCGGGAGAAACATCCTTGCTTCCCGCTTCGGGAACGGCTTTGACGACGACCGGCGGCATGGAATCCACATCCTGTGCGCGGCATTCCGGCGCGAATTGAATCAGCGCGGCGGCGAAGGTG
>DASSNZ010000287.1:0-2022 GCA_035701135.1 Verrucomicrobiia bacterium | reverse complement strand
AATAGTTTGCGAACTCATGACTCAACTTGCAGGCTGTTCGTTTGATTCGGGCGCCCGAACAAAACCGCAACGAGATTAGCTTGGATTTCGCGTAAACATTTTGCGAGGGAAAAATTGAGTGTCATTTTCCAAAAGAAAGTTGACAATTCGATCCGGGAACCACATAATCCTAAATAACATTAGTATTTAACTTGTGATTACAGAAACGCCAGTAAAACAACGCACTCACAACGAGGACATCAAGGAAGCGATTCCCACGGTGGCCGGCACAATTGCCGCGACGATTGCAGATCCAAGCGCGGACCATTTCATTCAGGACGACTACGAATTCCTGAAATTCCACGGCTGTTATCAGCAGGACGATCGCGATTTGCGCAAGACCGGAAAAAAATATATCATGATGGTTCGCAGCCGCGTTCCCGGCGGCGTGATGACCGCGAATCAATGGAAAATTTTCGACGAACTCGCCTCGACGTACGGCAACAATACGCTTCGCATCACAACGCGCCAGACGATTCAATTTCACGGCATTCTGAAATCGAATCTCCGTTCTGTCATCAAAGGCATCAACGAATCGTTGCTCTCGACTCTCGCGGCGTGCGGTGACGTGAATCGCAATGTGCTCGCGCCTCCGACACCCGCTTACACGAAAGCGCGCGATCAGGTTTATGCGGATTGCTTGCGTGTGGCGATGCAACTCGCGCCGAAAACGAAAGCGTATCATTCCATCTGGATTGATGGCGTGCAGTTGAATCTGGAAGACCCGGCGAACAAAGATTTCTCCGATCCGCTTTACGGCAAAACGTATCTGCCGCGAAAATTCAAAGTCGCTTTCGCCATTCCGCCGGTGAATGACATTGACGTTTTTACGAACGACATTGGTTTGATTGCGATTGTCGAAAACGACGAACTGGTCGGATACAACGTCGCCGTCGGTGGCGGCATGGGCCGCAGTCACGGCAACGCAAAAACGTATCCGCGCCTGGCGGACGTGATTGGATTTATCACGCCGGAAAAACTCGTGGATGTCGCGAAAGCCGTGGTGACGATTCATCGCGATTTTGGCGACCGCGTGGATCGCAAACACGCGCGATTGAAATATATCATTGCCGAAAACGGCGTGGATTGGGCGCGCGAAGAAGTTGAGAAACGCGCAAACGTAAAGCTCGAACCCGCGCGGCCTTACAAATTCACGATGCTTGGCGACCTTTACGGCTGGCATAAAGCAACGAATGGAACATCGTTTCTCACGTTGTTTGTCGAAACCGGCCGCGTCAAAGACACGGAAACGCGAAAACTCAAAACCGCGTTGCGCCAGGTTGTGGAAAAATTTCCGCATCTCGGTGTTCATTTGACCACAAACCAAAACATCATTCTCGCGAATGTTCCCGAATCCGACAAAGCGGCGATCAATTCACTGCTCGCCGAATACGGCGTCAAAACAGAGAACCAGGCCAGCGTGCTTCATTCGGCTTCAATGGCCTGCCCTGCCCTGCCCACTTGCGGACTGGCGCTGGCGGAATCGGAGCGCATGTTGCCCGCGTTGATTGATCGCATTGAAAAAATTTGCGACGACCTCGGTCTGGGCAGTGAGGAAATTATCATTCGCTCGACCGGCTGTCCAAACGGTTGCGCGCGTCCTTACATTGCGGAATTGGCGTTCGTCGGCAAAGCGCCGGGTCGTTACCAGATTTTTCTCGGCGGAAATGCGGCCGGGACGCGGCTCAATCGGCTGTGGAAAGACGTCGTGAAAGATCCAGAAATCGAATCTGAACTTCGTCCGCTCCTCGCGCGTTTCGCGACCGAGCGAAACGAAGGCGAACGTTTCGGCGATTGGTGCGAACGGGTTTTGTGGAACGAAGTTATGGTAACAAATTGATGGCGGGTTCAAAGCAATCAAACTGCCGATTGTGCCTCAAGCCGGCTACATTAATGAATTCTCACATCCTTCCAGAATTTATCTTTCGCCCGCTGTACGATGGAAAGCATCGTTTTCGCAGTGGACGACTTGACGAGGCAGAG
>DASSNZ010000286.1:0-11735 GCA_035701135.1 Verrucomicrobiia bacterium | reverse complement strand
GCGCGGCCATCCGCTCGTCCGTGACCAGCGCGGCGCGAATGCCGGGAATTTTATTCGCGGCCATGCTCATGCCCACGCCGGTCGTGCAAACGAGCACGCCCAGTTGCGCCTTATGATTGATCACGTTCTGGCTCACGGCCTGGGCGAAGTCCGGATAATCCGTTGCTTCGGCCGAGTGCGCGCCGAAATCCGTGACATTCAATCCGCGTTCCTCAAGATATTTTTTGAGCGATTCCTTTAATTCGAATCCGCCGTGGTCCGCGCCGATGGCGACGCTCGTGATTTTTCCTCCGGCGGCTGCGGCGGACGGATCGTTGTGCTCGATGAAACGCAGCAGCGAGACGATGCCTTGCTCGATCTGGTCGCGGCAATTCAGGTAAACTTCGTACGGCGCGCCGATGGGATCGCTGATGTCCTTTTCAAACGTGTCGAGCGTTTCGTCGAATTCGCGCAGCAGAAATGTTTTTTCCACCGCCTGCGGATAAAGCAGCATCACCGTGTCCACGTGGCTGTGCGTCATTCCAAAAATATAATCGGCCTGCTCGACCAGTTCCGGCGTCAACATGCGGCTGCGATGATTGGAAATATCAATGCCCAGTTCGCGAACGGTCGTGACGGCGTGGGCGCTGGCGGGCTGATCGTCCATTGCGCCCAGGCCGGCGGAGATGACGCGATAATTTCCGCGGCCCTGAACGGCGTGGCGGAAAATTCCTTCGGCCATGGGACTTCGACAAACGTTTCCTGTGCAAATGAAAAGGACGGTCTTCATTGAATTGATAAAAAGAAATTGATTCCCGGAAGCGAAATCGTCAACGGCGAAATCAAAAGCCGCCTTCGCGCACAATCGCCAGTCCTTTGAGCAAATCCAGCGCGCGCGCCAAAGCGGGATCGCTGACGACGTGCGGCGCGGGTTCCGGTTTGCCGATGGGCTGGATTTCTCCGCTTTCCAGATCCAGGCCGGCGCGATGTTCCCGCACCAGTTCCGCCTCGTTCAATCGGATACGCTGCGGAACGTTGGTTTGATTTCCCGCCGCCGCGAGTTGATTTGTGTTTGGCGCGATGTAAAAGGAATCAGCGAAATAATCGCGCTCCGCTTCCGGCGGAACGGAAACGTCTATGTCCGGCTGAATTCCATTCGTCGAGAGCGTTTCGCCGTTGCCGAGTTTTACCGGCGCGGTGGCGACGCGCAGAACGTCGCCGTTTTTTAATGGAAAATCCTCCATCACCAGCGCGTTTCCGGCCGTTGTGCTGCCAAAAATCAATCCAATGTCGTTCGAGCGCAACACCGCCGCCAGCGCTTCGGCCGCGCCGGATGTTCCGCTGTTCACGAGAATCGCGACGGGCAATTTCAACGCGTCCGATTTTTTCCGCGACGAGGCAACGCCGTTTCCCCAGTTCAACAACGGTCGCGCATGGCTGATGAACAAATCCGCCGCCGAAGCCGCCGCCGCGTAATTCGTTCCGGTTGCGTAACGCAAATCGAGAACAATGCCTTTCAAATTGTTGGTCGCCTGGAGAGCTTTCACTGAAGCGAGAATCGAATCCGCGAGATTTTCCGCGACGCGATCAATTCGCAGATAACCGACCGGGCCGTCGAACACTTCGGTTCTGCTTACCGGCGCGGATTCGGCGGTTTCGGAATTTGCCGCCGTATTGTTGGTCAGCAAAACGACCCTTGGCCGCAGCGCGTCAAGAAGTCCTTCGACGGAATCGTGATTCAGTTCCGCATCAGTCGCGCCGACGAGATGCGCGCGGAGAATCTGGTAAATTTCCTGAAATTGCGGGGAATGATTCGTCGTCTGCGCGCCGGAAGAAAACGCGGCTGCAAAAACCAGAAATGCCAGAAATGAAATGGAACAGTTTTTCCCGAATCGTATCATCGCGCCACCAAAGTGCGCGACGCCGCCGCGAAAGTAAAGCGGGGAGGAAACCGGAACGGCGCGTAACGGATTGCTTTGCCGGCCTTCGCGATTATTTTTTTAAACAGAAAAACGGTCATCGTTTTTCCAAAAAATTTCCGTTTCCCGGGCTTGACGTTTCGCTGTTTCAAGGCAAATTACGCGGCTCGTTTGAAAGCCGGAGCGCTTCTGTTGACGGTGTCCGGCCCCGGGAATTTTTCCAGCGAAGAATTTACAACTGAAAGATTTGGAATTTATGCAGCATATTCGGAATATCGCGATCATCGCGCACGTTGATCATGGCAAAACCACGCTCGTGGATTGTTTGCTCAAACAATCCGGCACGTTTCGCGCCAATCAACACGAATCCCAGGAGGAACGCCTCATGGATTCGATGGATCTGGAAAAAGAAAAAGGCATCACCATTCGCGCGAAGAACGCCGCCTTCAAATTCAAGAATTATCACATCAATATCGTGGACACGCCGGGACACGCGGATTTCGGCGGGGAAGTCGAGCGCATCATGAACATGATTGACGGCGTGCTGCTCGTGGTGGACGCCGCGGAAGGCCCGCAGGCGCAAACGCGATTCGTCCTTCGCAAAGCGCTCGAAGCCGGCGCGAAACCGATCGTGGTCATCAACAAAATTGATCGCGAAAATGCGAATCCGAAAAAAGTTCTGGATCAGGTTTTTGAATTGTTCATGTCGCTCAACGCCACCGACGAACAACTGGATTTTCCGTTTATTTATTGTTCCGCGAAACAGGGTTACGCAAAGGTGGAACTCGAACACGTCACCGGCACGATGGAGCCGCTTTTTGACGCGATTGTGAAACACATTCCGCCGCCGCGCGCCAAAGCCGGAGAAGGTTTTCAATTGCTCGTCGCGAATCTGGATTACAGCGATTACCTCGGGCGCATCGCATTTGGAAAAATTTACGAAGGCAAAGTCAAAGTCGGCGACGCGGCGATTTGCCGTCATGGCGACGGAAAAATCAGCAAGGGCAAAATCACCGCCATTTTCCATTTCGAAGGCATGAAACGCATTCAGGTGGAAGAAGCGCACGCCGGCGACATTGTGGGGCTGACCGGATTTGAAGACGTTTTCATCGGCGAAACCTTGTGCGATTCGGAGGCGCGGCCCGCGTTGCCTTACATTCCGATTGATCCGCCGACGATTCAGATGGAATTCGCCGTGAACGACAGTCCGCTCGCCGGGCAGGACGGCAAACTCGTCACCGCGCGTCACATCTGGGACCGGCTCGTGAAGGAAACGCGCACGAACGTCGCGCTGCGAATCGCGCAAACCAGCGATCCGAAAGTGTTCGCGGTGAGCGGACGCGGCGAAATGCAGATCGCCATTCTCGTCGAGCAAATGCGCCGGGAAGGTTACGAGGTCCTGGTTTCGCGTCCCGAAGTGCTTTGGAAAAAAGATGCCGCCGGCAATCCGCTGGAGCCGATCGAAAAATTGTTCGTGGAAATTCCCAGCGAAAATCTGGGAGCGATCATGGAAAACCTTTCCAATCGCAAGGCGCAAATCACAAACATGAACCACGTCGGCAGTCAGGTTTCCATCGAGGCGCTCGTGCCCATGCGCGGTTTGATTGGTTTTGAAACCGATCTGGTCAATTCCACCAAAGGCATGGGCGTGATGAGCCATTTGTTCCACGAATACGGTGAAGACCGCGGCGAAATCGCGGCGCGCAAAAACGGTTCGCTGGTCAGCATGGATTCCGGCGAGGCGACTTCTTACGCCTTGAACATGGTGCAGGAACGCGGGCGTTTGCTGGTCGAGCCGGGCGACGCCGTTTACGTCGGCATGATCGTCGGTGAAAACACGCGCGAGAATGACATTCCGGTCAATCCCGTGAAGGAAAAACGCCTCACGAATATGCGTTCGCAAGGCGACGGAAAAGGCATTCAACTGAACGCGCCGATGAAGCTCAGCCTGGAACGCGCGCTGGAATATATTGACGTGGATGAATATGTGGAAGCCACGCCGAAAAGCCTGCGGTTGCGGAAAAAAATTCTCGACGAGAACCAGCGCAAACGCGCCGAGAAATCCCGCGTCCTGAAATTCATTGAAAATTGATTCCGCGAATTCCGTTGGCCGGAGAATTTGAACTGCGCTTCCAATAGCGCGGTTCTGGAATGCCGCATTCGTGCGGGAAAGGGAAAATCTGGCGATCAGAATTGTTCTTGAAATCACACTCGCCATCCGGCTGGATTTCACGGAAAATGTTCGCATGATTCGACGCGTTTTTTTCATCGGAACGCTTGTGGCATTTCTCGCTGCCCCAACGTTTGCCCAGACAAACGAATCTTCGTTCAAACCCAATCATCGCGACATTGAATATGGCGAAGCAGGCGGGGAAAAATTGCTGCTCGACGCGCATGTGCCGGATGGCGACGGGCCGTTTCCAATGTTGCTGTTGGTTCATGGCGGCGGCTGGAGCGCGGGCGACAAGGAAGGCGATCTCGCGACGGTTCTGTCGCCCGCAATCACGAATTTCACCTGGTTCACTATCAATTATCGGCTTGCGCCGAAGCATCGCTGGCCGGCTTGTTTCGACGACGTGCAAACCGCGATCTGTTGGGTTAAAAAACACGCCGCCGATTACAAGGGCGATCCGAATCGCCTGGCATTGATCGGTTATTCCGCCGGCGGTCATCTCGTTTGTTACGCGGCGACTGAGGCGACGCCGGAAACGCGCGTGCAGGCGGTTGTTGGTTTCGCGCCGCCCACAGACATTGTTTCCGATGCCGAACGCCGCCGCAGCATGGATAAATGGCCTTCGATGAAAAATCTGCTCGACCGCGACACGCTGGACGCGGAAACCAAACGGATCATGCGCGAAATTTCTCCGTCCGAACACGTCACTTCCAATCTGCCGCCGTTCCTGTTGGTCCAGGGCAGCGCGGATACGACCGTGCCTTACCATCTCACTCAAAATTTTGAATCCGAACTCAAGGCGCACAACGTGCCTTGCAAGTTCATTACCATCGAAGGCGCGCAACACCGGATTCGCGATTGGAAAAAGTACCGGCCCGGATGGCAAAATGAAGTCGTGGCATGGCTCAATCAGACGTTGGATGCGAAATCGAAATAAGATTAAAATTTCAATTGAACGCGGTCATCATCCTTCGTGATAACGCTGACAAAGGAAAAAAATTCCCGGCCCAATCAATTCTGTTCGACCGCGCTGAACCGAAGTTTTAGCGAATAGCTTTTTGGCGGAACGGCGTATTTTTCCAACACACCCGGACCGCAACTGCCGTTGCCCAATCCGCATTGTTTTGCATCCAGCGACAGCACCACATCGCGGCGCGGCTTCAATTCGTAATAATGTTTCGCCGCAGCCAGGTCGGCCACGGTGAAATGCAGCGCGGATACGGCCATCGGATTTTCCAGCGATTCGACGCGCAATCCGCTGCCGTTCGCGTCGGTCAATTCGACCCAGCGCACGTCTTCTTTGTTTCCGTTTTCCTGCGGACGGATATAGGAAACGTATTGATTCTTCACGGTGCTCGACCAAACGCCCATGTCCGCGCTTTGTTTTCGGTCGGGATAATTTTCCCAGGGTCCGCGTCCGTACCAGCGAAAGTTTTCAAAGGCTCCGCCCAACCGCATGACCACGCCGATTCGCGGCAGCGTGTCCGGCAATTTTCCAAAAGGGCTGAACTCATTGTCCATTTCAATCGAGCCGTCGCCGTGAATGGTCCACGTGGTGGTGAGATTGTATCCGCCGCTCAGAGATGAACTGGTTGCGATTGTTCGCACTTGCGCAACGTCCGGTCGCGGCCGGCTGAACTCGAAAGAATTCAGGCGGCGCGCGAGGCGGTCCAGTCCGGCTTCGTGCCAATCTCGCGCGAGCCAATGGCCAAAGCCTTTGTCGTTGTCCGTCGGCGCGCGATAGAGTTGCAAAACCGGGCCGGCGAATTCGTTGGTGGATTTCGCCAGCATTTCCTCGCCGCCGAATTTCAGTGAAATCAAGGCGCCGGTGGCGCGGTTGAATGCGACGCTGAAATGATTCCCACTAATTGTTAGGATTTCACCATTTTGCGCCGAAGTCAGCGCAGGCGATGGGCGCGTTTTTATTTTGGAATGCGCCGGTGTTTTTACTGCGAGTTGCATCTGTTGCCAGGCGATTTCATATCCGGCCGGCGCCCAGGCGTGATTCGTTCTCGTATGAAAACTGATGCGCAACCAGAATTCCGCGCCGGGATTCGGTTGGCGGATTTTCGCAACGGGAATGCTCAATTCCACCTGTTTCCGGGGCGGACAAACAATCGGTTCCAAAACGCCGGACTGAATCGTCTTGCCAGTGTCGTCCGTGACGGACCAGCGCGTTTCGTATTGGTTCAGGTTCAAAAACGAATTGCGATTTGTGATTTTCACTTTCACGCGGCCGGGCTTCAGATTCGTTGGTTCGACGGCAATCGGCTGGTAAATTTTTTTCACCTCCCAATATTTTGGGTATAATTCCCGGTCCGAGGTCACGATTCCTTTGATGCAGAAAATTTCGAGGTTCGGATGGTCGCCGAAGTCTCCGCCGTAAGCGATGACGCGCCGTCCGTCCGGCAGCGTTCTGCGCAATCCCTGATCGCACCATTCCCAGATGAAACCGCCCAACATTCGCGGGTTGGAATAAATTTCGTCCCAATACTCGCGCAGGTTGCCGATGGCATTTCCCATCGCGTGTGCGTATTCGCTGGTCAACACGGGACGGGTGTCGTTCGTGCGTTGCGCAATTTTGAGAAATTTTTCCCATCGCGTGTTCTCGGGCGAATCGGCTTTCATATACGTATTGGTCAAACGCGGATAAAATCGGCTGATGATGTCCACGCCGGGCGGATCGTTCGCGATGCCTTGCGCGCCTTCGTAATGCACCGGGCGCGTGGGATCAAATTCGTGCAGCCAGCCTGACATCGCGGCGAAGTTCGGGCCGTAGCCGGATTCATTTCCTAACGACCAGATAATGACTGACGGATGATTCTTGTCGCGTTCCGCCAGACGAATCGCGCGATCCAGAAAGGCGCCCGCCCAATCGGAATCTTGCGCCAGAAAACCGCGCGTGCCTTGCGCTTCCAGATTTGCCTCGTCCAGCACATAAATTCCGTAACGATCACAGAGGTCATACCAGCGCGGGTCATCCGGATAATGGCAGGTGCGAACGGCGTTGATTTTCGCGCGTTTCATCAGTTGAATATCCTGCGTCATGCGCGCCAGCGAAAGCGTGTGCCCGGTGTCGGGATCGGTTTCGTGACGGTTCACGCCGCGCAGGCGGATTGGATTCCCGTTGATGAGAAACCGGCCGTTGCGAATTTCAATTTCGCGAAAACCGATTTTACAGCGGTCCGCCTCTACAATATTTCCGTTTGCGTCGTTCAACGTCAGGACGAGCGTGTAAAGGTTCGGAGTTTCCGCGGTCCATTTCGCCGGATTTTTCACGCGGCCTTCGAGCCACGCGAATTTTGCCGGGCCGCGCTGAGGCGTGCGGTCATTGAGAATTTTTGCGTTCCAATCGCGATTCAAAATCTCGGCGGCGTCGCGTTGCAGGTTGCTTTGGAAGACCGGCCGGTTATCGGCGTCGAACAATTGAGCGCGAACAGTCCAATTTTTCAGAGAACGACCGGCGTAATCGGCGAGGTCCGGTTTGATCTCGAGCGTCGCATCCTTGTAATCCGTGTCCAGATCCGTCCGCACGGCGAAATCGCGGATGCGCGCCGTCGCGGTGGAATAAAGATAAACGCGCCGGAAAATTCCGCTCAGGCGCCACATGTCCTGGTCTTCCAGGTAACTGCCGTCCGACCAGCGAAACACCTGAACCGCGATTTCGTTTGCGCCCGGCTTCACGAAATCCGTCACATCGAATTCCGCCGGCGTGCGGCTGCCCTGATTGTAGCCGACCTGAACGCCGTTC
Source organism: Verrucomicrobiia bacterium (assembly GCA_035701135.1). Lineage (GTDB taxonomy): Bacteria > Verrucomicrobiota > Verrucomicrobiia > Limisphaerales > DASXHY01 > DASXHY01. The sequence continues at coordinate 3,913 of DASSNZ010000286.1, read as the reverse complement.
ACCCAGACGTAAAACGCGCTTTCCACTCCGTCAAAGTGCAGAAAAATCCGGCGTTCATTCCATTCTTTCGGAAGTGCAAAAACGCGGCGATAGGAACTCACCGGATCGCGCTGGGTGAACGACGTGTAATTTGTCGGCGGTTCATCCAGAACGCGCGGCGGATCAATTCTGAACGGATAACCGGAACTCACGTAGATCGGCGTGCCGAATCCCTTCATTTCCACGCAGGACGGAACTTCAATGTTCGTCCACGAGGAATCGTCAAAATTGGTTTCAAAAAAATTCGTCGGACGCAATTCCGGTCGCGCAACCCAACTGAATTTCCAGTTGCCGTCCAGCGATAAAAAAAACGGCGAGTTTGTTTCATCGTCGTTCAATGCCTGGGAAACAGTGGCAAAAGGAATGAACGCGGAGCGCGGCGATTCGGTGTTGATGTGCAGAACATGCTCATTTTCCCAATCCGGCGCGCCTGCGAAGATTGGCGCGGCTGATAAAACGAACAGGAGAAAACAAAGAGAACGGCGAAAACACTTTCGCCATTCCGCGTTTGTTGATCGTGTTCGTTCTGTTTCCATTTGGCGCGAAAGTTTAGCGCGCTTTGCCGACGATAGGCAATTCCGAGCGAAGCGGTGGCAATTTCGATAAATCTTTTGGCGTTTTTTACATGACCTGCTTTGGCCGATTTCGGCAGAATTGAATTCAACCTGATGAAGATATGTGCCCTCTGCATCGCCGCCGCTTTGCTGCTGTCTTCCTGCGCCCGTTTTCGGCCGAATAAAAATGAAAATGCCGGGACGGCTTCGCATTGGACGAACAGCCTCGGGATGGTGTTCGTTTCCGTGCCGCATACGTCCGTCCGGTTTTCGATCTACGAAACGCGCGTGCGGGATTTCGCCGCGTTTGCCGCCACTCATCCGAAGCTGGACGGAACGGAGTGGAATCACGCGCTGTATCACGGACGCACGCCGGTTTCCGACGGACCGGATTTTCCAGTGGTGAACGTGAGTTGGAATGACGCGACCGCGTTTTGCGAATGGCTGACGGAAAAGGAGCGCCGGTCCGGGACGATTTCGTCCGCTGAATCCTACCGGCTGCCGACCGATGCCGAATGGAGTTGGGCCGCCGGAATCGGCGACCGCGAGACGGGAACCACGCCGAAGGAGAAAAACGCAAAATTGGAAAACGTCTATCCGTGGGGAACGCAATTTCCGCCGCCCGCCGGCGCGGGAAATTTCGCCGACCACGCCGCGCTGAATTATTTTACCAACTGGCCGAATATCGCCGGTTACAACGATGGTTACGTGACCACTTCGCCCGCCGGCCGTTTCAGGCCGAACGCTTTTGGCATTTACGATCTCGCGGGCAACGCCGACGAATGGTGTCAGGATTCCTACGATGGTTCGCCTTCCCGGCGCGAATTGCGCGGCGGCGCGTGGGTGAACACCGGAACGAAAAGTCTGTGGTCTTCCAGACGCATGGCTGTTTCGGCGAATCGGTTCAGTGTGATTACCGGATTTCGGTGTGTCTTGACAGGAGCAAACGGAGGCGGCGAATGAACGAAAATCTTCCGAAGAAAAACATCGGACAATCCAGGCTGAACACCGGACATCGAATTGAAAAATTGAATTCTGTTTTTGGATTCGCAGGGTCGCTCCGCGATATATTGGAAAATTTTTCCTCCGTTCCCTTCGTTTCCTTCTGTTAAATCAGCCCGAGCATGGAACGCATTTTCGCCACGTATCGAATTGAAACGCCGCTTCCGGTGGAAAAGGCCGCGGCGGCGCTCACCGGCGAGCAATCGTCCGGAACGTTTGTTGCCGTTCCCGGAGAAACGGAGGAATTGAAAAAACGATTTGCCGCGCGCGTGGAAAAAATCACGCTGCTGGAACCGACGGACAAACCAAGCCTGCCCGGCGCGGTGGCTCGCTCCACCTTTAATCGCGCGGAACTTGTCGTATCATGGCCGGTTGAAAACATGGGATGGAATCTGCCGACTTTGATTTCGACGGTTCAGGGAAATCTTTACGAGCTTCGCCAGTTTTCCGGATTGAAGCTGCTGGACCTTGAGTTTCCGGCGTCGTTTGCCGGACATTTTCGCGGACCGAAATTCGGCGTGCCGGGCTGCCGCGAACTCACCGGCGTTCAAGGCCGTCCGCTCATCGGCACGATCATCAAACCCAGCGTCGGTCTGACGCCGGAGCAGACGGCCGGGCTGGTCAAAATCCTGGCTGAAGCCGGAATTGATTTTATCAAGGACGACGAACTCATGGCCGATCCGCCGATTTCGCCTTTCGATCATCGTGTGGATGCGGTGACGCGCGTCATCAACGCTCATGCCGATCGCACCGGGAAAAAAATCATGTACGCCTTCAACATTAGCGATGAACTCGACGCGATGCAGCGTCACTATGAAAAAGTGGTTTTCGCCGCCGGCTCATGCGCGATGATTTCCCTGAACAGCGTCGGTCTGGCCGGCGCGAAAAAAATTTGCGATCTCGGCGCGCTGGCGATTCATGGTCATCGCAACGGCTGGGGCATGTTGAACCGGCATCCGTTGCTTGGAATTGAATTTCCCGCGTATCAAAAACTCTGGCGGCTGGCCGGCGTGGACCAGATTCACGTGAACGGCATCGCAAATAAATTTTGGGAAAGCGATGATTCGGTGGTGCGTTCGATTGAGGCGTGCTTGCGCCCGCTTTTTGGTTCGCGGGCGCCGACTTCGGAATCGCCGGAATCAGACCATGTTTCGCCGAGCGCCGGCCGGGAACCTGGAAAACCGATTCTGCCGGTCGTTTCATCCGGTCAATGGGGCGGGCAGGCGTGCGAAACCTACCGTCGGACAAAAACCGTGGACGTGCTTTACATGGCGGGCGGCGGCATCATGGCGCATCCCGATGGTCCGGCGGCCGGCGTGCGTTCGTTGCGAAAATGGTGGGAAGCCGCGGTGGGAGGACTCGCCATGGAACAGGCCGTGGAAAAATATCCGGAACTTCGGAAATCATTTGAGAAATTTTCCGGGAATTGACTTTTATCCGATAACGTCTGGCATCCCGAATTGAAACAACGACAAAAAATGATGACGGCCATCCGCACAGAAGAACGCAAAGGCAACGGAGATTTCCGGTTCTTTGTTTGCTTCTGTGAATGCTTCTCCCGGAAAATTTAACCGGATGTTGAGTTTCCGATTTTTGAAATGACCGACAACGAACTGCAACTTAAATCCGTTCACCTGCGGAGAAAATTGCTCGAAGCGATTTACGAAGCGGGCGCGGGCCACACCGGCGGCGGGCTTTCGTGCCTCGACATCTTGAACGTGCTTTACAACCGCATTCTCAACGTGTCGCCGGAAACTTTTTCCAGTCCGACACGCGACCGTTACGTCCAGAGCAAAGGCCATTCGGTCGAGGCGCTTTACGCCGTGCTCGCGGATCGTGGATTTTTTCCTGAATCCGAATTGAAAACAATTTGCCATTACAAATCGCATTTCGTTGGCCATCCGACGCGGCATATTCCGGGAATTGAAATGAACACCGGCGCGCTTGGACACGGCCTGTCCATTTGCATCGGCATGGCGCTCGCGGGTAAAATGGATTCCGCATCGTATCGCGTGTTCACGTTGCTCGGCGACGGCGAACTGGCCGAAGGTTCCAACTGGGAAGCCGCGCTCGCCGCCGCGCATTACAGACTGGATAATCTCACGGCTATCATTGATCACAACACGCTGCAAATCACCGGCCATACGCGCGACGTGATGAGCAACGAACCGCTGGACGAAAAATGGCGCGCGTTCGGCTGGGCCGTGAAAACCGTGAACGGCCACCACTACGCGCAACTCACCGACGCGTTGAGCAAGCCCGCAGAACTTGGCAAGCCAACATGCGTCATCGCGAACACGATCAAAGGTCGCGGCGTG
>DASSNZ010000285.1:0-2092 GCA_035701135.1 Verrucomicrobiia bacterium | reverse complement strand
TCCAATTCCTCGATTGGCCGAATGATGGCGACATGCTGATTCACATTTGCCTCGTCAATGTCATCGGGAGCGCAGGCGACGCGGCCAATTGAAGCGCCGGTGATGTTTAACAAAACATCTCGCGGACGAACGCGAGTGCCCGACATTGACTTGTGCATTTCGTCGGAAATGAACGCAATGTCCTCCCACTGAAATTGCCGCATCCGAACATTGAGACTGCGAATGAATGGAATCCCTGAACTTGGATAGGCAGTGCGTCCACCAGCCGGCGTTGAACCGCTCCCGATCTTCGTGGCCAGCGTTTCCAGCTTCCGCGTCGAATGTTTTGGCAGCGAAGAAAATCGACTTCCAACCGAAGATTCTAAAAGCGCTTCGGCTTCTTCGGCGGCTTGGTGGCGGAGAGTGCGGGTTTCGTGGATTTGGGCGGCCAGCTCCTCAATCCGCGCCACCACCCGCCGCTGTTCCGCCAACGGCGGTAACGGGATTTCCACACTCAAGAATTGCTCTGGCTTGATTCGATTTTTGCCGCTTGTGCCGCGCGACTTTTCATCGCATTGCGCCCAAAATCCGCGCGTCTTTGTCAGCCAGTGCATCCATCGCGATTCAAGCCGATCCGCTATCGGCGCGAACATCGGAAACTCACCAGAGCCAAAACAACCGGCGAGATTTTCCGACACGACTGCAACGCTTCCGTTTCGCGCCCAAATTTTATTCACAATGATGTCGCCGGCTTCAGCGCGGAAAAGCTGGGCGTATTTCGTCTGCGAGCCATCCACTGTTTCGCGCTCGTATGCACCTTCGCCCCACAGCTTCACGCCAATCTGCCGGTAAGTCGTGCCCGGCTGCGGGGCTTCTGCCCGTTGCGCCGGCGTGACGACTTCGCCGAGACTGACTGTTGGCCACTTCCTCATTTGCCGTGCTTCGCGAGGAGGTTGCGGATGTTGCCCATGATTTCCGCGATGCGCTGTTTCTTGTGGAAGTCGTTGTTGTTCATTCAATGTATTTATGCGCACTTTGTGTATAATTTATATTGATTTTATGCACATTTATTGACATATTTTAGGTGCACGAGGGACAAAAATCGGCTACACGCCGTGTGAATGAGTTACTTAGGTGATTCGCTCCTATATCCCTCGGCAATTTTCAAAGCCGCTGCTGTCAGCGGCTTTCGTTTTGTGTAATAGACTCCGTAGCCTTTGTCCCGCGTGTCGTCGGCATCAATAATCAGGCTGCATTGCGGCCAAAGCAGTTTCAGAAAGCGGTCTTCGTGCTTTTCAAACGCGCGCTGCAACGTCCAAAGAAAATAATCCACGGCTTGCAAGGCAGGTTCGCGGATGGGCGAAGCGGCCACAACTTCAATGTCACCTACCGTGCCCATTTGCCGTTTGCGGGCGAATTCGGAACGGGTTTCTTCCAGCGCAAAGGTCAACGCCTCGGTTCTGTCAGAGCCGCCGCGCCGCGCAAAGCAGATGCGGTAGTGCCCGTGCGTGTGCAAACGCTGTTTAAACAGCCGTCGAACCATGAAGTCGTAAAGCTCATTCGAGTTGTAGCGATATTTGGAATCGGTTTCGTTTCGCCTTCGCACCTGCCCAAGCACGCGCAATTTGTCCCGGACAATTGCAGAAAAGCGGATGTGATGTTTCTGTAAAAGTTTGAACACCTCACGTCGCACTTCCGGCAGATCATCTTTGGCATGAAAATAGAGCGCGGTCTTGTCCGCGTGCGGTTGCATCGAAGGAACATCTTTGAAATACGGATCGGCAAGCAATTGTGTTCGGAGCGATGCCAGGTCAGCCGCCAATTTTTGCGGCTCGGGAACGTCAGCAATTCCGAGCATGAAAAATCGCGAACAGCCGGCGGTGTTCACCAGCACTTTGCCGCCCGATCCAAATATCGTCGGGTCACCGGCCTCGTCCACAAAATATAATTTGTGTTCCGGTTGTGGCGATTTTACATCTCTGTTCATTTGCCGTGTTTCGCGAGGAGGTTGCGGATGTTACCCATGATTTTGGCGATGCGCTGTTCCTTTTTTAGGATGTCGGCGGCGAGTTGTTCGGGCGGCAGATGCGTGATGTCTTTCTTGGCGCGCGGG
>DASSNZ010000284.1:0-4938 GCA_035701135.1 Verrucomicrobiia bacterium | reverse complement strand
GTCACGTTGCAGATCCAGGTCCGCGTTTTGAATGCTGACGTTGTTGCTTTCAAAAGCAATTTGTGAACGGAACGCGTTGAACGCTTTGTCCAGCCCCTGTTTATCATACGTTTCGTTGGCGACGACCTCGCGAACCTTATTTTGCGCGGCGATCAATTCCGAGATGGCCTGTTGAATTTTTCCGGGCGACTCGCGCTGGCTGGTCCAGTCCGGCGGTTTATCGAAAAATCCGTTCGGGCCGATATTAAACGGAATGGAGAGATCGCGACTGTTTGTGTAATCCGGCGATGTGCTTGGGACCAGTCCGAGATCCGTCAACATTTCCGTAGCCCAACTGTCCGGAAGGCTCTGGACATCCACGTAAAATGTCTGACTTGTCGTTGGATCGGGCAGAATGCCATTAAAATTATTGGTGTCCGGATTTTCCACGTACATGTAATGCAGCAGATCCGGGCCGTTGTAATCTTGCGAATAGGTTTTGCCCGGGCCCATGTCGTCCGGATAAGGCGTGCCGAAAAGCTCGATCAACTGATTGTTGTAAGCGGTTTCCTGATTGGTATAGGACGCTTGGAAATCCGCAAGCGAATCCTGTTCAGAACGCATTTCCTGAGTGACATTTTGAGCGTCGTTGAAGGATGTAACCGCGTTGTTCAAGGCGGCAACCGCGCGATCGTAAATTTGTTCAAAGTGCGTTTTGGGATTCGTTCCCGTCACCTGTAGCGGATTAATATCGAACGGAATGCTGTCGCGCGGCAGGCCGAGCGGAGTGAAACCCGCTTCCGCATTGTCCATGTCCGATTGAAGCTGAGTTTCCGTCGCGGGCAATTCCGCCAGTTCGGGAACGGTGGTGCGATCCACTTTTTGAATGCCTTCATGCGCGGGATCCGGATCGGTCGGCGGCAGAATCGCGTTGCCGACAATCCAATTCAAATACGCGCCCTGGCCAACGCGCGTCGCCCAGTGATCCATTCCCCAATAACGGGTCACATCCTTCGTCTGCCCGGCGTCGTCATACACATGCTGCGGATTTTCCCGGCTCGCGCCGAAGTAATTCCAGCCGCTGCTTGTGTCCGGGTGATAATCTGCGCGCCAGGTGAGATCGAAAATTTGTCGTCCGGTTCGCGCGACTGCGGCGGCGGCAGAGGCGAATTTTCGTTCGTCCTGATAATCCACGGAAACCGCCGCGCCCAACACGCTGACCGTTTCGATACGCGGCACCCAATCGAAATTCGGATTGATGAGCAGCGCGTAATAATTATCCAGCGCGGTCAGGTAATGCCCGTATGCGTCGCCGTGGCCTTGCGGATAAAGGATCGCCGCGTCATCCGCGTTCACCACGCCGTCATTGTTTTGGTCGAGAATGTTGTAGTTGAGCGCGTAAATCACTTCGCCCGAATTGATGCCGAGCGTGTAATTCCAATAAAGCCGGTTGTAAACCGGATTCAACTGAACGCCCGGCGAGAGGAAATCGTCGCGTCCGCGCAGCAACGCCGATTCTTCGTCGAGCAACGAAGATTCCTGACCTTTGAAAGCGAACAACGCCGTCGCGATGTTGCCATAGGTCTTGTCCGCCGTGCCGATCCCAATCGTGGGATTGGCGGCATCGGCCCACGCATCGTTGCCAATCATCATGTAAAGATCGTTAAGATAACCGGCGGCGAGCAGCAAAGCGTCGTTGGCCGGACCGTAATTGATTCCACCGCCGGGCGCGTTGATGCTCAAGGCTTCGCCGCGATGCAGCACCGTTTCATAAATTTCGATCAGGCCGTGGTTGTTGATGTCGTCCAGATTGAGCGCCACGTCGCCTTCCCACCGGTGACCGGCCTGGCTGATGATGCTCGCGGTTGTATTGGCCGGATTATTGAAAAGGTCGGAGGTGCGTTGGTTGTAAGGATTGATTCCCGTCACAACGCGTTTGATCCAGCCTTCGGCCAGTTGCGGTGGAGTCCAGTCCGACCAGTTGGTCGAAGCCGGATTGGCGAGCGGATTGATCGAGCGATAACGCAGGCTCACGTAATTGTCGGACAGCGACTGAATGCCCGCGCTGCCTGCCATTGTGTAATGCGTCAGATCATTTCCACTGGTCAGGCTTGTCCAATTCGTCGGGTCCGAGACCGGCGGCTGGCCATCCACCGGTGGCGCAATTCGCCAGTCATACTCGTAATCCGCTGAGCGTCCGGCGAGATCGGATGTGTGTTGGAAACTGATTTGTTCGCTGAGCGGATTCGGATCGGGAATCACTTTCAATTGTCCTGCGTAAAGCTGAGGCGAAACGCGCAGAATGTACATTGAAACCGGTTCGCCCGCGTGCGCGGGATCGTGACCGTTCCCGACAATGTAACTGATATAACCCGTTCCCGGTCCCGTGGCATCCAACGCGTAGGAATCCACCGGCGTATCGGAACTGGTCACATCAACCAGATCACCTGTGCTGCGCGTGACGGTCGCGGTCGGATCAGCCACGTAGCTGCCGGGAACATTCGGGTCCTCGTGGAACGTATATTCCGGTGTGGAAAGCGAGTTCACGACTGCGTCCCATGCGGATTTGTTTAGCGTATCGGCATCCGGACAAAGCCCTTTTACCGCGGCCAGATCAGCTCCTCGCAGGACGTTCAGAAGCAAATATTTTTCACCCACCGCGTCGTCCACAAATTGACCCTTTAGAACAAGATTGCCCGTGTTTGGATCGTAAAAAACACGATTTACCAGATTGGGCGGCAGATTTGGGAAATAGGATTTTCCGAGATACGGACGGCTGATTACCGACGCCGGAAGCCCATTCAGGCCGTGCTGTGAAAGGCTGGAAGTTTTTTGGACCGTCGGATCGAAAAGCACGACGCTTGCGGGCGCATCGGTGATATCCAATCCGATGGATTGCTGATAAAGCACCTCGACGCTGCTTTGTCCGCGGACGGCGGCCATGCCGCGTTTTGCCAAAGTGAGAGTTTCACCGGAGAAAAGCGTCGGCAACGGCTGGCCATTGACCAGCGACGGCCAGACCGGACGATAAACAATATCCAGGCTCGCCGTGTTGCTGGAAGTTTCGTCGCCGATGTAATTTCCGGAACTGTTCAACGGACGCAAATAAGGAACGATGGAGCCGACCGGCGGAGGATTGCCAACGCCCGGCCAATCGAACCCGGCTTCGGTTTTGTAATAAAATCGCATCGTGAAACTGTTCGTCGGCGTTGGCGCTTCCGCCAGGAACGGCGCGCGATTCGAGAACGTCACTTCCGCGCCGGAATACTGATTGGTGGAAGTAATGGTCAGCGGAGCCTGTGCGACAACCATCGCGTTTTGGTTTGTCGTGACTTCCAGAGTGAACGTGTTGGTGACGGACGTGTTGTCGGCCGCATCCTGAATGACTACGGTGACGACATTTGACCCGGCGACACGTGGAATTCCGACGATCCCGACGCCATTGGTGGTTTCCGTTATCAACCCGGCCGGTAAAGAATCCGCGTTGACCAGCAATGATTCGGTCCGGCGGGAAACATGGATAAAATAATTGAACGGCTGGTTTAACACAGCCGTGGCTGCCGGGAGCGGCTCGAAACTCTCGTTGGTCGGATTGAAATGTCCGGCAGCCAGTTCGGGCAAACCGGCGTGCATCCCGCGATATACCCAGAAATTATGTTTGCGATCCTGGAAGGTGAATCGGGCGTAATGCGCGAATTGCGAATTTGCGAATGAATTGTCCCAGCCGACCGGTAAATCGCCGGAAGTCCCCGGAGGTTCGGTATTGAAATTGACCGCGTACTGTCCGCTTCCGGCAACCGGCGGTTCGAGCAGCGGCAACGGCATGGGCGCCTGCAAAATGGAACCCGCGTCTACGACGTAATCGAACAAAATTCCGGATTCCGGTTTTTCCCGGCGAACGTGAAACGCGCGCATGGCCGGCCGCCCATCCGAGCCGGTGTAGTCCACCAAAACGTAAGGCGCGGAACTGTAGTTGGAATCCGCGTTCGTGATGTTCAGATCGTCGCGCAACGCGTAAGCCTGGCCTCCGAGCATCAGGGCGTGTTCTTCGTTCGGATTATAGCCGGGCATTGAGGGATCGTTCTGGCGATAAATCATCCCTTTAGCCTGGAGACTGTCCAGCGGGCCGCTGCCGTCGTTGCTGGCGAGAATGATTTCGCCGGCATCTTGCGGCCATTGCAATTGGTAATGGCCGATGACCGCCGGCCAATAAGTCGGTTGGAATCCGCGACTTTGGTCCGCGTTATCTTTTCGGAACCACCACACGTCCAGCGAATCGCGGCCGGGAATCGCATTGACCGGGATGATCGCGCCCTGATTGGCCTGATCGAATCCGACGACAAAGGGATCCCTGTAAGCGCCGGGATTGAAGGAATTTCCGTTCGTTTGCAGAATGTAACCGGCCCAATAATTTCCCGATGAGCCAAGTTCGCCAACCGGCGGCAGAATACGGTCGCCGACATTCACGGTATTGGTGATCGCGTAAGGCGCGGCGTAGCGATTGTCGAAATTCAAAACAAGATTGGTGGAATCCCACGCGGATAAATTTGTGGCGACCGAACCGGCCAGAACGGCATTGGATTTGATTCCGACATCGAGCCATGAAAGCACGCGTTCGAACGCCACCTGATCGCCGGAGTTAAACTGGAGCAACGTTCGATGCACGGGATGGGCGAGGTCGAGGAATGTGTAAAACAATCCGTCCGCGCTCAATTTCGCGCCGAGCGGAGATGGAAACGGATCTTGATACGGAATTTGCGGCGCTTCACTTCCCGGCAATTGAACGGCGGTTTGTTTTGCCTGCGCTTCAGTGGGCACGAGCGGACGCAAATAATGTTCGTATTTCGCCGGGTCGTCCGGCCAGACCTCGTGGTAACGATCGAATAGAAACGGCCAGCGCAATCCGGCGACTCCGGTGATTAGCCAGTAGGACTGGAAATCACTCAGGTTGAGCGTTTC
>DASSNZ010000283.1:0-14274 GCA_035701135.1 Verrucomicrobiia bacterium | reverse complement strand
GGCGAATGTTTCCGCGCCCGCGGCTTTTCGTTCCGCGTTGAGTTTTTCAAATCCCTTTTTCGTCAGATAAATTTCGCCGCGCACTTCCAGCATCGCGGGAAATTTTTCGCCATGCAATTTCTGCGGAATGCTGCGAATGGTTTTGAGGTTCGCCGTAATATCGTCGCCGGTCGTTCCGTCACCGCGCGTCGAACCGCAGGTGAAGCGGCCGTTTTCGTAACGCAAACTGATCGCGACGCCGTCCACTTTCGGCTCGACCATCCAATCGAGTTGTTCGGTCGGCAACACTTTCTGAACGCGATTGACGAATGCGCGCACTTCCTCGCGCGAATACGTGTTGTCCAGACTGAGCATCGGGACGAGATGGCGGACCGGTTTGAAGGCTTTGAGCGGTTCGCCGCCGACGCGCTGGCTCGGAGAATCCGGCGTGGCGAGTTCGGGAAATTCTTTTTCCAGGTCCAGCAACTCGTGATAAAGCCGGTCGTATTCCTGATCGCGGATCGTGGGTTGAGCGAGCACGTAATACGCGTGATCGTGCCGGCGGATTTGCGCGGCGAGTTCGGCGTGGCGGCGTTTGGCTTCGTCGGCGGACATGGTTCGGAAGTTTTAAAGTTAAGCCGGGAATTTTAGAAGGCGAAAATGATTTCATTTCGACGGATTCAATGAAATTGAAAATTGCTCGTGCGTTTCGGAAAAATCGCGCCGCCGGATTTCCGCTCAATTGCCCGCAAAAAAAACGAAATGGACAATTTTCCCGGAGTCGTTAAAGTCCGGCCATTGCCATGAACAACACTTTAACCAAAAATATTCTGGATTGGATCCTGGCCACGAGCATGGTGCTCGCGGTGGTTTTTTTCGTTCAGTATTTCTTTCGCTCGCGTGAATTACGCTCCACACAATCGGCCATGCAGGCAAACGCCGCCAAATATCAGAACAATCATAATGCCATAAATCTTTTGTTGGCCGAAACGGCGAAATACGCCGAAACGCATCCGGATATCAATCCGGTTTTAAAATCCTTCACCGCCGGCGCGACCCAACATAATTCTTCACAAAAACCCGCCGGAAAATAAGCTTATGAACGAGCCAGAAAAACCGATCCAGAATTTCTCCGACACGGGCGATTTGAAGCAACAGATCGCCAACCTGAATCGCCAGTCGAATTTCCTGTTCATTTGTCTGGTGGTTGTCACGCTGACTTTTACGGCGTATGTCGGATTGCAGGCGCGCCGAACCGGAAAAGATCTGGACGTGATTCGCGATCAGGCCAGCCGTATTTCCGAGGCCAATGAGAAAGAAGATCCGGCCATTCGTGGAATCATCACGCGTCTTTCCGAATACGGGCAAACCCATCCGGATTACCAGCAGATCCTGCAGAAATACGGAATCAAACCGGGAACAAATTCCGGCGCGGCCAGTCCGGTTGCTCCAGTCCACCCCGCAACCGCGCCAAAGAAATAATTTTCAACGCGGCATTTTCTCCGGCGACGACGCCAGTTTCGCGCCGCATTGAAAACAAAAATTCGATTGCGGCGGACACGACGTTCCGCAACCTGGGCAATCCGAGTGCGCTTCCTTGTGCCGGTAGTGGATAATGAGATTTCGGATATAAGGAATCCAGGTGAACGCGTAGGCGAAAATGAAAACCGAATCGCGTTGTCGCAAGGAATAGATCAGCAACAACAAAGAACCCGTCAGGCTCAACCACCAGAACGCCGACGGCACGACGACCTGTTTTTTCTTTTCAGTCGCGTACCATTGAACGAAAAAACGCGAGAAAAAAACCGCGTTGCCAATCCAGCCCAGCACTTTCCACACGCTCCACTCGATTCCGAAGAGCTTTCCGCCGTGCCAGACCAGATGATTCAGCCAATCCATTCGCGCAGCTTAAAACAATCGCCGCAACCAGCGGAAGCGCAAAAGCGGCATCGCTTCGGCACAGCGAAAAATCGGTTTTCGGACTTTCAAAAACTCCGAAATCCGAATTCAGGTGGAACGGAATTACTTTTACTTTTGCCTCACTTCACAGTCCGGCGAAATAAAATCCGCCGCGAATCAAGGTTCACCGGTTCCAGCCATCTTTCGCCATGATATTTGCCGCCGTCGCCAGGCAGAATTCCTCCTCCTGCGCCTCTTTCGGAATTTCGATTCCAATTTTCCGCAGGTGCACCAGTTCAAATTTATCGGGAAGATTGTAGAACAAGCGATCCGGCCCGTCCCATTTTACCACGGCATATTCGTATTTCGCCGGTTTGTCCGGCGCGGGCAAAGCGGCGGTCAAAACAAGGCATCCGAAAACTGCGGCAAGAGCGACATAGATGATTTTTTTCATGGTGTGTTTTGTTTAAGGTTTCCTGTCCGCGCGGATTTACTCCGGTCAGGCAAATAAGGCCGGAGAAAAAATTCGCTCAATTTTTCAAGTAAGCCGATTCAAAAAAACGGATTGTGCGCTTTCTCCTCCGCGATCGTCGTCAGCGGACCGTGTCCGGGACAGATCAACGTATCCGGAGGAAGCGACAAAATCTGATCGCGGATTTTCTGCTTTGCCAGCGCGCCGGTTTGCGCCGCGCCGCCCATCGAACCCGCAAAAATCGTGTCACCCACAATCGCCACGTACGGCGCGTCCTCGGACCAGTTGCCGACGATGTAAGTCACGCCATCTTCAGCGTGACCCGGCGTTTCGCGATTCGTAATGCGCAAACTGCCGAGATGAATGTGATCGTTGCGACGGTTCTTGTGCTGTGGCGGCGCGCTTTTGGAATCGGTGTGCAGAAAAATTTTCGGAAACACCTCGCGAATTTTCGTCATTCCGGCGACATGATCAATGTGCGTGTGCGTAATAAAGAGATGTTTCAATTGAAGCTGATTTTCGTGAACGATTGCCAACGCCGGCTCCGCGTCCCAGCCAGTGTCGAACAACGCCGCTTCGCGTGTGACTTCGTCCCAGACCAGATAACAATGCACCATATTGCCGTTTTCCGTTGTGCTGATCTGCCGAAGCTCCCGCCAAAGGCTCAAATCTTTTTGCGATGGCATCCATCCTTTGGCGATGCCTTCCAGCTTCGCGCCGTTCAGACCGATCAATTCGGCCAGCGCGCCAAAATGGATTCCGCCCGAAGCTTCGCCCGTCTCCTCCAATCTGGAAAATTCGTTCTCACTCATCCCCGCCGCTTTGGCCGCCGCCGCAGTGGAAACATTCGTCATCGCCCGCGCCTTGCGAATAATATCGCCCAAATGATCTTCAAGGTTCATCCTGAAAACGTATCGTCGCGACGCGAGAGTTCAAGCTTTAGCGGAAAATACGAAAAAAGAATCGGTAATTTACAAAATGTAGGACCGCGACCGAGATCACCAATTTTGAGTCCTGTGAAAATGGAAATAGCCCGGCTCTCCATAAGGGGCTGGCCAAAATTTCAGTCAAAACATTAAGTTTCGTTTATATATTTTACGCTGACAGCAAGCCGGGCACACTGGCGCGCAACGCGAACGCGAACGGGAAATAAAATAATTCCATGAGCAAAAAACCGAGGCCAAGCAAAGCTTTTCGCCGGGCGCAGAAAGAAAAAGGGAGGCGTCAGTTTTTGGGAATTCCCGAGCCGGAGTCAAAACCTGAAAACCATTGGCTCGATCCCAATTCGCCGGAAGCCAAACGGCTCTCGGCGGCATTCGACCCGGTGACATTGGAGCCAATTCAGTTGGCGCGGTTGCGCAAATCACTCGCAACTTCATCCCGTAATGGAACTCAGAAATTCCCGCTGTTGCTTCCAGGCGACGAAACACCGGCTGCAAAACCAATGCGTTGAACGTGCAGCCCGGTTGCCGCGCACCTGCAATGCTGGTTTTCCCGTCAAATTAACTCCCACCCGCGTGTAGCGCGGTTCGCAGATCAGATGACGGCGGTTCGTCCGGCCGGAGACGTTTTTAGAACCGGCTGCCGGTCGCATCAGACATTAGCACATCTTAATTTTCTAACTGTGCACCCGCCAAACGCTTCATGGAACTTTTCGACACGAAACTGGTGATCTCGGATCAAAATCGCCGGTAAAACTGGTGATCTCGTCTCGAAAAACTGGTGAACTCGCCCTTTCTCAAATTTCCTGAAAATCGGCGTAACCTGTTGACTTTCAGCGTTTTTTCGTCTTTTTCATGATTCTTCAGTTTTGGTGATCTCGGATGTGCATGTACAAAACTGAGAAAAATCCCGCCCCGATTCCTTGACGGCACAATACTTTGTATGTTAAAAATTTCCCGGCCACAATTAGCTGTAGATATGCGATGCCCAAAATGCGGCTGTCAGGACGACAAAGTGGTGGATTCCCGCGCTTCCCGCGAGGGCGCGACCATTCGCCGTCGCCGCGAATGCATCCGTTGCGGAAATCGTTTCACCACTTACGAGGAAGTCGAACGGGAAAATCTGATGGTTCTCAAACGCGACGGACGGCGCGAGGAATTCTCGAAAGAAAAACTGTTTTCGGGAATCAAAAAAGCCTGCCAGAAACGTCCCGTCAGCGCCAAAACCATCGAAGATCTCGTGGACCATATTGTGGATGAAATCACGAACAAATATGAAGATGAAGTTCCCGGCAAAGCCATCGGCAAGCTTGTGATGGACGGGCTGCGCGAAATTGACGAAGTCGCTTACGTTCGTTTCGCCAGCGTGTATCGCCGGTTCCAGGAAGCAACCGACTTCGTTCACGAAGTCAAAAAACTAGAGGCCCAACAATGATCGCACTTGCATCCGATTGTCTGCTCTTCCAAACCACTGACGGCGAATCCATCCCGTTCTCTTCGGAAACGGTTTGCATCGAACTCATCGGAAATAATCCCGTGGACGCCGAATTCGTCAAGCAGGCATCCAAAGCCGTGTTCCATTATTTTCGCAACGAACTGAAACGCGAAACCGTCACCGTCGGCGAATTCGCCGGCGCGCTGGAAAAAGTTCTTCGCAGCTTCGGCTTCAGCGTGCAATCGGATGCCGATGAAAACACCTCCGGCGCCACGGATGCCGATCTGCGCGAATTGGCACGGGAATCCGCCGAAGGTTGCGAATTGTTTTTCTTTCCCCGATTGCGCGACGAATTGCGCCTCAAGCTGAAACAGGAACCGCGCATGGTTCGTTTTCACGGATTGCGCGGCTGCGTCAAACACCTGACCGGCGCGCGCCGGTGGAGCCACCGCTGCCAGACGCTTCAGGAACGCATTTTGCAGTTTCTGCGCGAATGTCTCAGCGCCGAAATCCGGGAATCCGAATGTTCGCTGCTTGTGGATTGACGACATTTTAAATCCGGAAACGCGAAATCCGGCATTCGGTGATATTCCAAATCCGCGCTTTCACGCGCCCATTGATTCGGAAAAGTTTTAAAAAATATTGCGAGAAATCCGCGCGGCTTGCGGATGCGCTTTCGATTTCCTAGCTTCGGATGGTGATTCAATCGCGACGGCGTTCGCGCCTTGTATCCGGCACACGTATGCGAACCAGTTTCTATTTCGTCCGGGAATTTTTCCGAAGCACGTTTTTCATTTTCCTCGCAATAACCTGTTTCCGCGCGTGGGCGGCTGAAAATCCCGCAGACCAGAAATTCCGCGCGCCCTGGCCGATGCTGGAAAATCAAATCCATCGTCCTCTCCGCTATTTTCCCGTTGACGGCGATTTCGTAATTACCAACGGCGCGGAATTTTTCAATCGTCCGCTTTACGGTGGCAACACTGCGTTCCGCGTGGACGCCGGAGATCGTCCGGAATTTTCCTTCTACGATTCGGGCCGCAACGGCAATCTCCGACTCGGAATCAAATCCGGCGGCCAAACGAAATGGTTGAACGACGCCGCGCAAATCATCGCGCGTTACCGTCCCGGCTCGATGCTCTATGAAATCCGCGATCCAATTCTCGGTTCCGCGACGCTTCATCTCGCCGCGATTGCGACGCGTGAGGCGGAAGGATTTTTATTGCGCGCTCGACTCGCCGGCGCGGCGCAACCGGTGAAATTGATCTGCGCGTTTGGCGGAGTGAACGGCGAACGCGGCCGGCGCAACGGTGACATCGGTTGCGAATCAAAGCCGGTCAGCGAATTTTTTCAACTGCGCCCGGAACAATGCCGGAACAATCATTTCGAGATTTCAAACAACTGCTTCAGTGTCCGTGGAAAACCCTGCATTATGACAGGCACGTTGCCGCCGGATTCGCTCTTGAAAATTGCCGACGCGGCGCAATGGAAATCGTTGCCCGCTCTTCTGGAATCCGCCGGCTCGAAAACGGACCAGCCGATCGTCATTGGCGAAATTGAATTGCCCGCGGACGAACCGGAATGGCTCGGCGTTCAACGATTTTCGTCCGACAACTCCTCGCCTGCAACATGGCGGGCCGATGATCTCGCGCGACAATTCGCCCGCGAGGAAAATCTCCGTCGCGCGATCGCGAATCGGGTTGTTGTGGACACTCCGGATCCTTTCATCAACGCCGCGGCGGGCGCGCTGAACATCGCGGCGGATGCGGTCTGGGACGACAACCAGCATTCCTTCATGCACGGCGCGGTAGCGTGGCGCAACCGGCTGCTCGGATGGCGCGGAATGTATTCCGGCGATGAATTGGGCTGGCACGAGCGCACGGCGGAACACTTTGCGGGATTCGCGCGCGAACAAATAACGAATCCAGTTCCCGACCGGATTCCGTCTGCCGACGCCTCCGCGAATTTGTCGCGAAACGAAGCCGCGCTGCACAGCAACGGCGACATGACGAAATCGCATTACGATATGAATCTCGTTGCGGTGGACGCGTTTTTTCGTCATCTGCTGTGGACCGGCGATCTGGATTTCGCGCGGAAAATGTGGCCGGTGATTGAGCGTCATTTCGCGTGGGAACAACGGCTGTTCCGGCGTGAATTCGGTCCTGAGAAATTGCCGCTTTACGAAGCGTATTGCTGCATCTGGGCGAGCGATGACCTTGCGTATGACGGCGGCGGCGCGGCGCATTCTTCCGCCTACAATTTTTTTGAAAATGAAATGGCCGCGCGGGTCGCGAAGCTGCTTGGAAAAAATCCATCGGCTTACGAGCAGGAAGCCGTGTTGATTGCGAAAGGAATGCGCGAGGAACTCTGGCTGAAAAATCGCGGCTGGTTTGGAGAATGGAAGGATCTGCTGGGTTTGCAACGAGTCCACCCGAACGCTGCCGCGTGGACATTTTATCACACAATTGACTCGCGCGTGCCGACGGCAATGGAAGCCTGGCAGATGTCGCGATTCGTGGACACGCAAATCGCGCGCATTCCGATTCGCGGCGATGGCGTGCCGGAAGGAAATTTCACCATGCCGACCACAAGCTGGATGCCTTACACCTGGTCCCTGAACAACGTCGTACTCGCCGAATCCACTCACACCGCCCTGGCGTATTGGGAGGCCGGACGGCGCGACGCCGCGTTTCCGCTGCTGAAAGGCGCGTTGCTGGACAGCATGTTTCTTGGACTGTGTCCGGGAAACGTGGGAATGAGCACTTACTTCGATGTTTATCGGCGCGAATCCCAGCGTGATTTCGCGGATGGCATTGGAAGCCTTTCACGCGCGATGGTGGAAGGTCTTTTCGGAATTCAACCGGATGCGCTGGCCGGAGAATTAAAAATTCGTCCGGGTTTTCCGGCATCCTGGAATTACGCGACCATCCGCCATCCTGATTTTGATTTCGCGTTTCGACGGAACGGAAATCAGGAAACGTACACCATCGAATCAAATTTCGGGAAACCCATGGCCGCGCGTCTGCAAATCGCCGCGTTCCGGGATGAAATCGCGGGCGTCAGGGTAAATGATCAGCCCGCGTCGTGGCGTGTTCTCGAGGAAAGCATCAGCGCGCCTCGGATTGAAATTCTTGCACCCGCTGCTCCGACACAAAAAATTGTCGTGACCTGGAAAGGCGCAAAACCCGCGGCGGTAAAAAATATTCCGATTGCTTCTTCCGGCAGCGAATTTCACGCGGATTGCGGCGGAAAAATCGTTGAAATTGCGGATCCTCAAAACGCCTTGAGCGACACGCATTTCTCGGATCAGTCGTTGGATGCGACGGCGAGCGGCGCTATTGGGAACCGGACGGTTTTCGCGAAAATCGAGCAGGGCGATTTGCGCTGGTGGCAGCCGGTGGAATTTGAAATCCGTCCCGCATGGGAAATAATCCAATCGCCTACGCAGGACGCGAATCATCTTTGTTTTCGAATTCACAACAACACACCCGGAAATGTGAATCAAAACATCGTTGTTCGGATCGGCGCTTCGAAATTTCAAGCGCAGTTGAACGCTGACGCGTTTGGAATTTCCGACGAACTGGTTTTCCCATCCACCGGTTTGCTTCCCGGCTCAAATCCCGTCGTGGCCAATTTGGAAAACGGAACAAGCGTGCGGGGTGATGTCGTGAATTGGAAAATTTCCACCGCGCCGGAAACGCGATTCGAAGCGCTGGACCTGACAACAAATTTCAATGATCGCGTCACGCAAATTTTCCGAAACGAATATCTTGCGCCGCGGTCGCCCTTTTGTTCGCTCGCGCTTCCGATCCAGGGCATCGGCAGTTGGTGTCACCCGAAAGAGAATTTCGCCGTGGACGATTCCGGCCTGAGAAAAATCGCGGCGAAAAACAACGGTGAGTTTTCGACGCCTGAAGGTGTTTCGTTTGAAACGCCGACGGACGAAAACGCCAGGAATATTTTGTTCACTTCGCAATGGAAAAATTATCCCGAGCGCGCGTCCATTCCGCTCCAGGGCAAAGCCTCTCATATTTATTTGCTCATGGCCGGATCGTCCAATCCGATGCAGTCGCGTTTTGATAACGGGGAAGTGATCGTAACTTACGCCGATGATTCCACCGCGCGGCTGGCGTTGCGAAATCCGACGACCTGGTGGCCGATTGATCAGGATTATTTCATTGATGATTTCGCTTTTCGCAGACCGGAGCCGATTCCACCGCGCGTGGATTTAAAAACCGGAAACGTGCGCGTGCTGGATCCGATTTCATTCAAGGGCAAGGGCGGAAAAATTCCCGGCGGCGCGGCGACCATTCTCGATCTTCCGCTGGACCGAACGAAAAATTTGAAATCGCTGACAATCCACACGATTGCGAACGAAGTCGTGATCGGTCTGATGAGCGCGACGCTGGTCCGGTAAATTTTCCCGCGCGCATCGGGTTGAAAAAGTGAACGGAAATGCCGGTCGAGTTTTCAAAATGCAAAACTCGCGTTTGACGTTTTTCAATTCGACGCGCACGTTTTGAGCCATGAGCAAAACGTTGTTTGAAAAAATCATCGCGCGCGAAATTCCCGCTGACATCGTTTACGAGGACGACAAAGTCATTGCCTTTCGCGACATTCAACCGCAAGCGCCCATCCACGTTTTGATCATTCCGAAAAAACCGATCCCACGCATTGCCGAGGCGCATCCCGACGATCACCAGGTGCTCGGGCATTTGCTCATCAAAGCCGCCGCGGTCGCCCGGCAGCTTGGCCTTGAACAGAACGGTTATCGCCTCGTCATCAATAACGGGCCGGACGCCGGCGAAGCCGTTCCGCATCTCCATTGCCACATCATCGGCGGCCGCAAAATGAGCTGGCCGCCGGGATGATTCGATTCATCTTTGGTTTCTCGAAATTTTCAATGGGAAGAATTAACGGGAAATCCGAATATCGAAACTCGAAATCCGAAAGAAATCCGAAACCCGAACGAGAAGCACTGCTCGCAGGGTGGAAATACTTTTGGAAGAATGAATAACAGCGGCGCGGCGATTCGGCGTCGGCGCTCGCTTCGAAATTCGAGTTTCTTTCGGATTTCGAATTTCGGTATTCGGTCTTTTGCCGCAACCAAAAATATTCAGGATTCCATTTTCATTTCTCATTTTCGCAGAATCGTAAAAAACTTTCGAAACAGTTCAGCCCACTTGTAAGTTTTTCCGGGATTGCTACGCTCTTTCGGATTGCTCCCGTAGCTCAAATGGATAGAGCTGCCGCCTCCTAAGCGGCAGATCCCGGTTCAATTCCGGGCGGGGGCGCCATTCCATCGCAAAAAAAATCGCGAAGACGATTGCGCGTGACCGGTTCAAATTTCACTCTCGCCCGCAATTCTTCATTTCCAAAATCGCCAACGCCGCCTAACATTCCCGCGCTCCATGAAATGTCCGTTGGGAATCGTGGCTATTTTGTACGCGGCCGGCCTGTTGCTCGGAAATTTTTTAAGGCTGCCGGTGCCTGTTCTTTTTGGTGTTTCTTCCGCATTGTGCGTCGCCGCTTTTGTGCTGGCGAAAATACGGGATTTTCTTGTCTGGCCGCTGATTATTTTTACCGGCTGGACGAATTTCGCGTGGCGCGCGGCGATTATTTCACCGGATGATTTGCGGGTTGTAATCACGCGTCCCGCCGAAGATGTCGTCGTGCGCGGAATTCTCGACGCAACCCCGACCGAACGCATTTACATTCGCGACGAAGTGGAATCCTCACGAACGCTCGCGCAACTTTCCGTCTCGGCGATTTGCCGCGATGGCCAATGGCATCGGGCGTATGGAAAACTTCTGGTCTCCACGCCGGGAACGGCGCCGAAAAATTGTTTTTCCGGCCAGCAGGTGGAAATTTCCGGAATTATCGCGCCGCCGAAACGCGCTTTGGCGGAAGGATTGTTCGATTACCAAACTTATCTGCGGCGCCGGGGAATTTATTTTCAGCTCAAAGCGGAATCCTTTTCCGACTGGAAAATTCTTTCGACGAACAACGTCCCGCCGTGGAGCGACCGTTTCCTCGCGTGGGCGAAATCCACTCTCGCCTACGGATTGCCCGTCGAAGACAAACCGCTGCGGCTGATGTGGGCAATGACGCTCGGATCGAAAAATGTTTTGCCGGGCGAAGCATATGATCCCTTCATCGAGTCCGGAACGATGCACATTTTTGCAATCAGTGGATTGCACATCGCGTTGATCGCGGGAATTCTCGTCAGCCTGCTTCGCGTGTTGCGCGTTTCGCGAATGTGGTGCGGCGTGCTGGTGATTCCATTGATCTGGTTTTACACGGCGGCGACGGGCTGGCAATCGTCCGCGATTCGCTCCGCCGTGATGATGAGCGTGATCATTGGCGGCTGGTCGCTGAAACGTCCGACGGACCTGCTCAATTCGCTCGCGGCCGCCGCGCTGATCATTTTAATGTGGGATCCGCAACAACTGTTTCAGGCCGGCTTTCAGCTTTCGTTTTTCGTCGTTCTCAGCATTGCGCTGATCCTGCCCCCGCTGGAAAAAATTCTGAATCGCCGGCTGCAACCCGATCCGCTCCTGCCGCTCGAATTGATTCCGTTCTGGAAACGTTGCCTTCACTGGTCGTTGCGTTTTTTCGCGATGTGTCTTGCGACATCGTTTGCCGCCTGGCTCGGTTCGTGGCCATTGACGGCGTTTTATTTTCATTTGTTCAGCCCGGTCACGCTTCTGGCGAATTTATTGATCGTGCCGCTCAGCGGATTCGCGCTGGCGTGCAATCTGGGCGCGCTGATTTGCGGAACGTGGCTTCCCATGATGACGGAGCTGTTCAATTTCAGCGGCTGGTTCTGGATGAATTGGATGGACAAAATCAGCGAATTCACGACGCAAATTCCCGGCGCGTTCGTGTATGTGCCCGCGCCGGCCATTGCGGATTTCGCGATTTATTATTCAATGCTCATCGCCGCGCTCACGGGATTTGCTTTCGCCGCAAAACGCCGCAAGGCGCTGGTTTTTGCCCTCACGCTCGTCTGCGGATTTTATTTCTGGCGCTGGAATTCCGCGCGGCAATCCACCGATATCACGGTGCTTCCGTTGAGCGGCGGAAGCGCCGTTTATTGCGACGCGCCCGGAGCGAAAACCGATTGGCTGATTGATTGCGGCGATTCCAATTCCGTCGAATTCGTGACCGCTCCGTTTCTCCACGCGCAAGGCGTTAATCGCCTGCATCGTCTTGCGTTGACGCATGGCGACGCGCGGCAAATCGGCGGGGCCGGAGCGCTTCAGGAAATTTTTCCCATCGAAAAAATCGCGACGAGTTCCGCGTCGTTCAGGTCGCACGTTTACCGGCTTTTGATCAAATCGCTTCGCAAAACTCCCGAACGCTGGCGCAAACTCAATTCCGGCGATGCCGAGGATTGCTGGACGGTTTTGCATCCTGCCTCGGGCGCCGATTTTGCAAAAGCCGACAACAAAGCGCTTGTTCTGCGCGGCGAGATCAACGGATTCCGCGTTTTGTTGCTGTCGGATCTGGGCTGGCCGGGACAGGACGCGTTGCTGAATTGCTACACGGATTTGCGCGCGGACATTGTGGTTTCCGGTTTGCCGAATGAAAACGAACCGCTTTGTGACGCGCTGCTCAGGGCGATTCAGCCGAAACTGATCGTTGTCGCGGATCCGGAATTTGCCGGCGGAAAACGCGCGGGGGCGCCGTTGCGGAAACGGCTGAAAAAATTTGGCGTTCCGGTTTTATACACGCGCGATTCCGGCGCGGTGACAATTTCTCTGAGGCGAAAAAACTGGATTGCCCGCGCGATGGACGGCTCGCGGATTGAGTCGCGTTCAGCGAATTGAACTTTTCGCAAACGCCTTTTCCGCTTCCGGCATCCATTTTTTCAGTTGCTCAATGCGCACCGAATCCACCGGATGCGTGGAGAGAAATTTCTGCGCCCAGGATGGAGTGCCGCCGCCATTTGCGCTGTTGTATTTTGCGAAGCGTTCCCAGAAAGCGACGGCTTCCTTCGGATCGTAACCGGCGCGCGCCATGTAAATCAGTCCGATGTGATCGGCCTCGGATTCCTGCGCGCGACTGTGCGGCAATTCGACGCCGACCTGCGATCCGATTCCATAAAGATTCATGAACAGGTTTTGATATTGCGCGTATTGGGAAGAGCCGACGAGCGCGCCTCCGAGCTGGCCGATTCCCTGAATCGCCATTTCATCCGACATCCGCTCCGCGCCGTGATGCGCGACGGCGTGGCCGATTTCGTGGCCGAGCACCGTTGCCAGTCCGGCATCATCCTGCGTGATGGGAAGAATTCCGGTATAAACGCCGACTTTGCCGCCGGGCAGACAAAATGCGTTCGCTTCCTTGCTTTCAAAAACCACGAATTCCCATTGCGCGTCCGGCAGGTCTTTGCCAGCGACGGCGGCGAGACGTTTTCCCACGCGCTGGACCATTGCGTTGATTTGCGGATCGTGGTTGATGGGAGTTTCTTTTTTCAACTGGTCAAAACTGGTCAGGCCGAGTTCGCGTTCCTGTCCGGAGGAAACGATATTCAACTGCCTGCGTCCGGTGATCGGCACGGTCGAACAACCGGCGAGCAGGAGCGATAAAACGAAAATCGAAATCAGTGACACATTCCATTTAGTTTTCATAGCAACCTTTCCTTGTAAGAAGGCAACCACACATTCGCGCTTTGCTCAACTTTTGTTTGCGGAAATGTGGAAAAAAGCTGTGTTATCGTCCCACCCAGGTTTCGGTTCCGACGCATGAAAGGAATCCACTCCTTGAAATACGCGGCGAAAAGCCGAGCTTTCTTCCAAAAATCTCTTTTGCATTCAATGCGCGAACGCCTCCGCAAGACTCCGCACTCGTCAAAAAGCCGTTCATCCTTCACATTATTGGCGTGCAGCTTTGGAAAAACACAAAGATCATGGGAACGCTGAACGTGTTTTTCCGCCGTCATTGGCCGGGTCTGCTGCGTATCCGCGAGAAAATCCGGTTCAGCGAGGAAACATTCCATCTGGTGCTCGCCGGCGGCGTTGGCGTTCTGGGTGGATTGGTGAACCTCGTTTTTTTTTACGCCACGGAATCGGTGAAGGAATTGTTTCTGCGGCATCCGGGGGACCCGGTGGAAATCGCGGAGATGCTCAACGGCGTCGAGCGATTGTTTATGCCGGCGTTTGGCGGATTGTGCGCCGGACTGATTCTTTTTCTCGGATTGCGCCTCGTGAAACAACAGCGTTCGACCAACCTGCTCGAAGTGGTGGTCGCGGGCGATGGCCGGCTTCCGTTGCGCGCCGCGCTGGTGAAATTCTGCTCCTCGCTCGTCACCATCGGAACCGGCGGCTCAATCGGGCGCGAAGGCGGCATCGTGCAACTTTCAGCAACCCTGGCGTCGAAATGGGGCCAACTTGCGAAATGGCCGCCGTACCGGCTGCGCCTTCTGGTCGGGTGCGGCGCGGCGTCGGGAATCGCGGCGGCCTACAACGCGCCGGTCGCCGGAGCGGTATTCGCGTCGCTGATTGTGTTAGGCAACTTTTCCATGACCCTTTTTGCGCCGCTGGTGT